>NZ_NHRF01000063.1:0-463 GCF_002204305.1 Microbacterium sp. AISO3
AGCTTCAGAAGCACATATCTATGGTTGGGTAGACTTTAACCAAAATGGTAAATTCGATGAGGATGAACGCTCAAATCTCGCTACAATCACACAAGATGGCACTGTTGAGTTGACCTTTGCAAACAGCAAGACTTACATCGATCCTAGCGTCAACGAGCTTGGTGCTCGTGTCCGTATTGCTAAGAAAGCTACTGAGATTGAAAGTCCAACGGGTATGGCCTTTTCAGGGGAAGTAGAAGACTTCAAGACTCAAATCACCCACCCACCTAAAGGGGAATTTAAGGAAACTTCTGGTCCTCAAGCTACTAAACAAACAGCAACAGTAACCTTTACAGCACGTGGAGAGCACAAGTATCAACGTAACTCTCAGGCAGTCATCGACGAAACTGTAGAACCATACATCGTTGATAAAGATGGCAACCGTGCAACTCTTGATGCAGATGGTTACTATGTCGTTCCAGGT
>NZ_NHRF01000064.1:0-460 GCF_002204305.1 Microbacterium sp. AISO3
ATCTGGAACCGCGAACGAATCAGCAACTCACAAAACGGGATCGTGAAAGAAATCAAAGGCGCGGACACGTTCATCTTTGGTCATACGCCAGCAGTGAAACCACTCAAGTTTGCCAACCAAATGTATATCGATACCGGCGCAGTGTTCTGCGGAAACCTAACATTGATTCAGGTACAGGGAGAAGGCGCATGAGACTCGAAAGCGTAGCTAAATTTCATTCGCCAAAAAGCCCGATGATGAGCGACTCACCACGGGCCACGGCTTCTGACTCTCTTTCCGGTACTGATGTGATGGCTGCTATGGGGATGGCGCAATCACAAGCCGGATTCGGTATGGCTGCATTCTGCGGTAAGCACGAACTCAGCCAGAACGACAAACAAAAGGCTATCAACTATCTGATGCAATTTGCACACAAGGTATCGGGGAAATACCGTGGTGTGGCAAAGCTTGAAGGAAATAC
>NZ_NHRF01000065.1:0-460 GCF_002204305.1 Microbacterium sp. AISO3
GGCCGAACACGACCACGTTGGCGCCCGCCTCCACCTTGGCGGTGAAGATCACGGCGCCGATGCCGGTGGTGACGCCGCAGCCGATGTAGCAGATCTTGTCGAAGGGCGCGTCCGAACGCACCTTGGCCAGCGCGATCTCCGGCACCACGATGTAGTTCGAGAAGGTCGAGGTGCCCATGTAGTGGTAGATCGGCTTGCCGTCGAGCGAGAAGCGGCTGGTCGCGTCAGGCATCAGGCCGCGGCCCTGGGTCGAGCGGATCGCCTGGCACAGGTTGGTCTTCTGCGAGAGGCAGAATTTGCACTGGCGGCATTCCGGGGTATACAGGGGGATGACGTGGTCATCCTTCCTGACGCTGGTGACGCCCGGGCCGACGTCGACCACCACGCCCGCGCCCTCATGGCCGAGGATGGCCGGGAACAGGCCTTCCGGATCGGCGCCCGACAGCGTGTAGTAGTCGGT
>NZ_NHRF01000066.1:0-459 GCF_002204305.1 Microbacterium sp. AISO3
GACCAAGGTCGAACAGCCACACTTCTCGCCCGCGCAATATGATGCGATGGGGATGTTCATCAATAATCTGAACACCCAGGCTCGACAGGTGTGGCATCACCTGAGAAAGTGTCATCGGAGCCCGTTGGTTGAAGATCTTTAGTCGCAAATCAGACGGATCAGCTGGGTCATCGGGGCGATACATCACTAGTCCCAGATCATCCTCAGCCAGGCCGTTGAGGAGCTCCAGATCCAAAATGCCCTGCTTGGCGGTGAACTCTTGCTTGTATTCGGGGCCGAAATCGACTCCTCGTCGGTTGCTAGGAATGCCACTGGCCAAGGTGATGAACTCGTCATCCCAGTTCGAGGTGGCATCTGCAAGTTCAGCCTGCAATTTCTCGTCGTCGATCGGTGGTAGCACCTGTCCATCAGCAACCTTGGCTGTCACTGTGATCCGTACCAGCGAGGACTCCCCCATCA
>NZ_NHRF01000067.1:0-458 GCF_002204305.1 Microbacterium sp. AISO3
GCTGCGCAAAGCTCTCAAGGATGCCGGGTTTGGCAATATCCCGGTCATCGCAGCTTCCCTGCAAGGAGTCGAGGACAACCCGGGCTTCTCCCTGACTGCTCCCCTCATCCACCGCATGGTGCAGGCTATTACCCTTGGCGACCTGCTGCAGAACGTGCACCTTCGTACCCGTCCTTACGAAGCAGTTCCAGGATCGGCTGATGGCCTCATGCGCCGCTGGACGACCATAGCGCGCGAGCATTTCCTGAACGGTGGACATTCCACGACTTGGGGACGCCGCACGTCCTACAAGGCCATGATCAACAGCATCGTTGACAATTTCGAACATCTCGAATTGGTCGATGGACCGCGTAAACCGCGGGTCGGTGTGCTTGGCGAGATTTTGGTGCAGTTCCACCCTGACGCCAATAACCACATCGTCGAGACCATCGAATCCGAGGGTTGTGAGGCTGTCCTGC
>NZ_NHRF01000068.1:0-457 GCF_002204305.1 Microbacterium sp. AISO3
AATCCGTACCGGATGCACTGGCACTGTGGGTGTGCGACTTAATTCCATCCTGTTCCTGAGACAATACAGCACGACCGCTGGCGGGTTTCCCCTTGATTGTCCAGCCTCGCATATCAGGAAGCACACCCGATGGATACGCGACAGCAAGTTTTGGGTAGGCTGATTTGTCAAACGCCTGCCCCTGCATCAGGACGTAGCCAGACGGAACGATATCTGATGGCCACGGGATCGGCGCACCTGCCGGAAAGGCCGAATTCTCACCGGCCCCAAGGTATTCAAGAACATCTGCAACGGAATTTTTTGCCAGAATATCCCTGCCAACCTGAGTCAGTTCAGTCAGGCTGGCGGCATCATTTTCCGCAAAATACGGTAATTTATTTTTCGCCGTGGAAAGCCCTGCCAGCGCCGTCAGTGTCGCATTCTTCGGTTGTTTACCCGCAAGCGCGTTAGTCATGGT
>NZ_NHRF01000069.1:0-453 GCF_002204305.1 Microbacterium sp. AISO3
GGTCTTGACGTGGTATGCTTTCCGGAAGGCATCCCAAATGTCAGCCGCGCCCAGTTCGCGGCCCAATTCGTCGGCCATGCGCTGCACGTGCTTGGAGAAATCGGCCTGCATCTTCTTGGGCAGCTTGAGGCCCTGATCTTTCTCCAGCACCCAGGCAAAGCCGCCCTTGCCGGACTGCGAATTGACGCGGATGACGGCTTCATAATTGCGCCCGAGATCAGCCGGATCGATCGGCAAGTATGGCACGCGCCATGCCTCGTCATTCTGCGTCTCGCGCGCTTCGAAGCCCTTCTTGATCGCGTCCTGGTGACTGCCGGAAAAGGCGGTGTAGACCAGCTCGCCGCCATAGGGGTGGCGTTGGTGGACGGGCAGGTCATTGCAGTAGGTAACCGTCTCGATCACCCGGTCGATATCGGAGAAATCGAGACCCGGATCGACGCCTTGGGTGTAGAG
>NZ_NHRF01000007.1:0-55033 GCF_002204305.1 Microbacterium sp. AISO3
GGGGAGGGGGCGGGGGCGGGCTGTTGCTGGGTGATGCAGTGGATGCCGCCGCCGCGGGCGAAGAGCGGGCGCGCGTCGACCGTCACGACGCGGCGGCCGGGGTAGGCGTCGGCGAGGATGCCGCGGGCGCGGTCGTCGGCCGCGGGGTCGCCGAAGCCGCAGGCGATGACCCCGCCGTTGACGACGAGGTGGTTGACGTAGCTGAAGTCGACGAAGCCCTCGGCGTCGCGCAGCTGCGCGGGGCCGGGCAGGTCGATGATCTCGAGGCTCCGGCCCGCGGCATCCGTCGCGGCCCCGAGGGCGGCTCGGATCTCGGGTATCACGGCGTGGTCGGGGTGCGCGGGGTCGGGCTGCGCGTGCAGGAGCACCCGTCCGGGCGCGGCGAAGGTCGCGACGATGTCGACGTGGCCGTTCGTGCCGAACTCGTCGTAGTCGCGCGTGAGCCCGCGGGGCAGCCAGATGGCCGTGTCGGCGCCGATCGTGCGCAGCATCTCGGCCTCGACGCGCGCCCGATCGGCGAAGGGATTGCGGCGGGGGTCGAGCTGGACGGTCTGGGTCAGCAGCACGGTGCCCGCACCGTCGACGTGGATGCCGCCGCCCTCGTTGACCAGCATCGAGCTGACGAGCTCCGCCCCGACGTGGGCCGCGATGATGCGGGCGTGCTCGGCGGAGAGGCGCCAGTCCGCCCAGTCGGGGGCGCCCCACCCGTTGAAGATCCAGTCGACGGCCCCGAGGACGCCGGGCCTCTCGTCGTCGACGACGAAGGTCGGGCCGTGGTCGCGCATCCAGAACTCGTCGACCGGCGTCTCGTGCTGGTCGATCCCGCTGCCGAGAAGGTCGCGCGCCCGTGCGGTCTCGGTCGGGTCGACGAGCATCGAGACCGGCTCGAACTCGGCCACGGCGCGGGCGACGGCCGTCCAGGCGGCGTACCCCTCGGCGCGATCCGCCTCGGTGTCGCCGAGGGTGAACCCGACGCGCGGGAAGGCCATCCAGGTGCGCTCGTGCGGCGCGGTCTCGGCCGGCATCCTCCAGGGCATCGCGTTCCTCCGGATCCAGTTGATCAGTTGATCAATTTCTGGGAAGCGTACAGACTGGCGGGCATGGCGTCAAAGGATTCCGCGGGGCGAGCGCGGCTGAGCGGAGAACAGCGCCGCGCGCAGATCGCCGCCGCCGCCGAGCGCATCGCCCGCGAGCAGGGACTGAGCGCGGTGACCCTGCGTGCCGTCGCGGCGTCGGTCGGCGTCGGGTCGGCGCTCGTCGCGCATCATGCCCCGAGCATGGACGACGTCGTGGCCGGCGCGTTCGACACGATCGTCGCGGCCGAGCTGAGCGACCTCGAGCGCCTGCGAGAGAGGAGTCCCGACAGCGTGCTGCTGGTGCGCGAGCTGCTGCGCACGCTCCTCGACGGCACCCGTTCCGATGTCACCCTCGTGTGGGTGCAGTCGTGGGCGCTCGGTCGCCGCAACGAAGCGCTCGCCGAGCGCGTGCGCGCGCAGATGGATGCCTGGACGGCCTTCCTCCAGGGCATCATCCGCGACGGGGTGAACGCAGGCACGTTCCGGGTCGACGACCCCGTCGCCGTCGCGGCCCAGGTGCTCGGGATGATCGATGGGCTCAACGCCCACGCTCTCGTGTCGTGGCGTGACGCCGATGCCCGCATCCGCCTCATGTCCACCGCCGTCGAGGCTCTCCTCGGGCTCCGGCCGGGTGAGCTCACGGCGCCCTGACCGCGCGGTGTCACAGGCGGCGTCGATTCTCAACCCGTCGGCGGGAGGGGCGCGCGGCCCCTACGGTGGGAGCACAGACGCGAGGGGGACACCGACATGGCACATCGAGCACTCGTCCTGACCGGATCGGGGCGGTACGCCGACCCGTGGCACCCCTTCGCGGAAGTCGGGGCCGAGGTCGCCGACATCCTCCGCCACCGCGACTGGGATGTCGCCGTGTCGGACGACGTCGACCAGGGCATGGCGAATCTCGACGGGTACGACCTCGTCGCGGTCTGCGCGGGCGATCCCTGGCGCGGCGGCAGCAGCCTGACGCGCGGCGCTCCGCCGTCGTCGGTCGCGGGCTTCGCCGCTGCGCTCGAGCGCGGCATCGGCGTGCTCGCGGTGCACTCGGCGGTCTCGTCGCTGCGCGATTACCCGGAGTGGGCGCCCGCGCTGGGCGCCATCTGGCTGCCCGAGCTCTCGTTCCACCCCGAGGCGGGCGAGATGACGGTCCAGGTCGAACCGGATGCCGTGCCCGCCGAGGTTCCCACGACCTTCCACACCCACGACGAGCGCTACTGCGCGCTGCAGCGGCTCGGGCAGCGCACCGTCGTGGCATGGCACGAGGGCGACGGTGCGAAGGAGGCCGCGGCGTGGGTGCGGGAGTACGGCGGCGGCCGCATCGCGGTCGACGTGCTCGGGCACGACGCACGCGCCTTCGAGGCCTCCGGCCACCGCACGCTCGTCGCCGCCCTCGCGGCCTGGGCGGTCGCCGGCAGCTGATCTCGGTGCGGCGCAGCACTGTGCTGTGCGGCAGAGTAGCGGTGTGCCCGCCGTCTCCGCCCTGTACCGCTACCCTGTCAAGGGATTCACCCCCGAAGCGCGCGACGAGCTCGTCGTCCAGCCCGACGGTCGGATCGCCGGCGACCGGGTGCTCGCTTTCCGGTTCGCCGACGCGGTGGAGCCCGAAGATGCCGACGGCCTCGAGTCGTGG
The DNA here is from genome assembly GCF_002204305.1 of Microbacterium sp. AISO3. NCBI lineage: Bacteria > Bacillati > Actinomycetota > Actinomycetes > Micrococcales > Microbacteriaceae > Microbacterium > Microbacterium sp. AISO3. The sequence goes on from NZ_NHRF01000007.1 coordinate 2,704, forward strand.
CCGAAGAGCCGTGGCCTCGCGCTCATGGACTTCCCGGCGCTCGCCCGCGTGGCTCTGTTGTTCGACGCCGACGCCCAGCGGCTGCGGCTGAGCGCCGATGGAGTGGTGCTCGCCGAAGCGGGGCTCGATGACGCCGGCCGGCGCGAGCTCGAGGAAGCCGTGACCGCGTTCGTGCAGGCCTCGCCGGATGCCCGACGGCTCGAGAAGGAGGGCGTGCTGCCGCTGCGGCTCGTCGGCGACGGTGTCACCGCCCGGTTCCAGGACCGGGCCCGCGGCTATGTCTCGCTGCACGGCGCCGCGTCGGTCGACGACGTGGACGCCGCCGTGGCCGCGCCCGTCGACAGCCGGCGGTTCCGCTCGAACATCGTGGTTTCGGGTGCCGGGGCATGGGACGAGCTCGGCTGGAGCGGCCGCATCCGCATCGGCGAGGTCGCGTTCGAGGTGCAGCGCCCCATCGGCCGGTGCGCCGCGATCATGGCCAATCCCGACACGGGGGAGCGCGACGCCCGGCTGCTGCGCGTGCTGACGACCGAGTTCGATCAGACCGAGCCGACCCTCGGCATCCTGCTCCTCCCCGCCGACGGCGGCGGTGTCGTGCGGGTCGGCGACGAGGTCATCATCGAGCGCTGAGCCGGCGAGCCGGCATCCGCCCGCCTGGATCGGGATGCAAGGGATCTGATCCGACACCCCGGTCAGGATGCCTCGGGCTCGGGGTGTCTCGTTCGGACCCTTGTGTCGCGGGGCTGCCAACCCCGCCCTGGAGGCCACGGCACCCGTCGTGCTAGTTTCACTAGACGCACCTGCGTTGCAACTAGTGAAACAATGACCATCTCGACGGGGAGACGGCTATGACGACGACCGGCATCGAACTGCGACGGTTCGCGACCGATGTGCTGGCGGCTGCCGGGATGCGGCGGCACAACGCCGACGTCGTCGCCGGTGTCATGGTGGGAGCCGATCTGCTCGGCGTCCACTCTCATGGCGCCACGCGTCTCGCGACCTACCTCGACCGCGTCGACGCCGGAGTGATGGCCCTCGATCCCGAGATGGTGCTGGTCCGCGACCACGGTGCGACCGCGCTGCTCGATGCGGCGAACGGCTTCGGGCAGCTCGCCGCGAGTCGCGCGATGGTGGATGCGATCGAGCGGGCGCGCGCGTACGGCGCCGGCGTCGTGTCGGTCGCCCGCTCCAATCATTTCGGCATCGCGGGGCACTACGTCCGCGCTGCCGCCGAGAGCGGGCTCGTCGGCATAGCGCTGACCAACGCCTCGCCGGCCATGCCGCCCTTCAACGGCACGCGCCGGCTGCTCGGCACCAACCCCATCGCGATCGGGATCCCCTCGCGGCACCGCCCCCTGGCGGTCCTCGACATGTCGTCGACGACGGTCGCGCGCGGCAAGATCCGGCGCGCGTTCGACAATGGCGCGACCGAGATCCCCGCCGGCTGGGCCACCGACGCGACCGGCGCGCCCACGACCGACCCCGCCGCTGCGCTCGCCGGCAACCTCGCTCCCCTCGGTGGGCCGAAAGGCGCGGGTCTCTCGCTCGTGATCGACCTGCTCGCCGGGAGCCTGTCGGGTACCGGGCCGGTGGGCTCCGTCGTCGGTCTGCCCGACTCATCGGCGGTGTCGGGCACCGGCCACCTGGTCATCGCGCTCGATCCCGAGGCCTTCGGCGGGGCCGATCTCTTCGACCGATTGGTCGAGCAGTCGCTCGCTGATGTCGCGGATATGGATGCCGCCGACGGTGAGCGCGTCTACTACCCGGGCCTCATCGAGCACGAGCAGCGTGAGCGCGCGGAGCGCGACGGCATCCGGCTCACCGACGTCGATCACGACCGCCTCGGCGCGCTCGCCGACCGTTTCGGGCTCGCCGCTCCCGCTCGCTGACCACCCGCCGACCACCACGATGCGCGCCGGGCCCCGGCGCCGAAGGAGGAGAACATGACCGAGGACACGAGCCTGATCGAGCGCCTGGGCGCACTGCCCACAGCCAACGTCGGAGACGCGATGGAGCGGTTGGGCGTCGTCGACGCCGAGATCCGCCCGGTATGGCGCGGGGCCCGCGTCGCCGGCCGCGCGGTCACCGTCGAGGTCGCCGAGGGTGACAACCTCGGTATCCATCGCACGCTCCCCGACATCGGCCCCGGTGACGTCCTCGTCGTGAACGGTCATGGCGCCCGCAACCGCGCGCTGATCGGCGAGCTCATCGCCGAGCGGCTGCGGGTGCGCGGGTGCGTCGGGATCGTCATCGACGGCGCGGTGCGCGACGCCGACGAGCTCGGTGAGCTCGGCTTTCCGACCTTCGCGCGATCGGTCACGCCGGCGGGGCCGTACAAGAACGGCCCGTGGCGCCATCACCGCGCCGTGGCCGTCGGCGGTGTCGTCGTCGCCCCCGGCGACATCGTCCTCGGCGATGCGGACGGCGTGGTGATCGTGCCCGCCGCAGAGGCCGAGGAGGTTCTCGCGCGGGCGGAGGCCAAACATGCCGACGAGACGCAGATCAGGGCGTCGATCGTCGCGGGCTGAGCCGGTCCCCGGGAATCGTGCCGACCTTGCGAGAATGAGGTCATGCCCGATACCCCGGATGCCGCGAATCAGCCGACCGTTCGCAGCGTCGAACGCGCGTTGGACATCCTCGAGATGCTCGAACGCTCCGACGGCCCGCTGCGTCTGGTCGATCTGAGCCGAGGCACCGAGCTGCACGCGGCGACCGTCCTCCGGCTCGTCGGCGTGCTGCAGCGCCGCGGCTTCGTCCAGCACGACGACACCGGGGAGTATCGCCTGGGCGTCGCGGGGCTCGGCATGGCTCACCGCTACCTGCAGTCCGACCCGCTCGTCGTGCGGTCGCGCCCGCACCTGCAGGAACTGGCCCGCACCACGGGCCTCACCGCCTCGCTGTATGCCCGTTCGGGAGAGTCACGGGTGCTCGCGGCACGCGTCGATGGGCGCGACCCGCTGCGGTATCAGCTGCCCCTCGGGCGGCGGCTGCCGTTGCTGGTCGGCGCGGGGCGGACGATGCTGGCCTTCCTGCCGGACGATGAGCGCGAACGGGTGCTCGAGCACGCGAGCGAGTTCCGCACCGCCGGCGGAGAGGTCGTGACCCCTGAATTGCTCCGCGCGTCGGTCGACGGCATCCGAGCTGCGGGCTTCCACATCTCGGTGTCCGAACGTGACGTCGGCGTCGCGGCCGTCAGCGTGCCCGTGCTCGACCGCGAGCGCGGCGTCGTGGCCGCGGTCTCGGTCCTGGGCCCCGACGAGAGCACGACCACGGAGATGCTCCGCGGGTGGGCGCCGGAGCTGCGCCGGGCGGCGCACGCCATCGCTCTCTCCCTCTGACGCCTCGGCTGGCGGCGCTCTGCATTCGGCTGTCGGCACGGCGCTGCGTGAGGCGCCCCAATGCGCCCTCACGCGCCCTGACTCGCCCTGACGCGTGTCGTGCCGGGTCGGCTTGCGAGGTCTTCGATCCAGCCTGTCGGCTTGACAAGCACATCGCGCATCCTGTGAAATGACGTTTCACTTGACGCAAACAAGCTGTGTCTGACGAAATACCGCCACGTCATGTGGCAGCCATCGCGAGCAAAGGAGCTGCGAGTGATCAACGACGATCCGACCCCTTCGACGGAGGTGCCCTCGTGCCCGTAGCCGTCATCGCCCTGTTCGTCTTTCTCGCGATCATCGTGGTGTGGAACGTCGTGGTGAAGCGGAGCATGGCCGAGGCGATGCTCCTGGGCTTCGTCGCGACCGTGCTGTTCGCCGGCCTCCAAGCGCCCCAGGTGGCGCGCGACGCGATCGTCGACGCCAGTTCGAACGAGGTCATGTACGCGGCGATCGCGTTCATCTTCATGACCTACCTCGTCGAGCGGACAGGAACCATCGCCCGCTTGATCGAGATCCTCACGAGCCTGCTCGGCGGCCTCCGCGGCGGGCCGGCGATCGTCGACACCGTCGCCTCCGGTGCCATGGGCGCCGTCGCCGGCGGCTCGAACACCGGCAACGCCGCCACGAGCGGCGTCATCACCGGACCGTGGATGACGCGCACCGGGTGGAGCAAGGCGCGGGCCGCGACGGTCATCGCCGGCAACGCGGGGCTCGGCGCAGCGCTGCCGCCGAGCGCGTCGATGGTCATCATGATCGGATTCGCCGGCAGCCTCGTCACCACGAGCTCCGTCTACCTCGCCCTGTTCGTCGCCGGCATCTACCAGTTCCTCATCCGGATGGTGCTCATCGCCTGGTTCGTCCACCGCGACGGCATCCACAAAGTCGCCGGCGAAGAGCGTCCCGCCGTCGGTCCGGCGGTGCGCCGCAACTGGACCTCGATGCTGATCTTCCTCGGCGCGGTCATCCCCGTCTCGATCACGATCGGTCCGCTCGCCGACTTCCTGGCCGCCTCACCGCTGTCGGACGCGATGGGCTCGGTGTCGTTGATCACCTGGATCCCCGTCCTCATCATCCTCATCAGCGCGGCCGTCGGCTGGCGCCAGCTCCCGCGCACCGCGCGAGAGTGGTGGGAGTTCTTCGGGGGCGCGGCGTCGAAGTACTACGCGATCGGTGCCCTGCTCTTCTTCGCGATCGCGGCGAGCGAGGTCCTCGCCTCGCTCGGCCTCGCCGACGACGTCGACGCGCTGCTCGGCAACCTCGACATCCCCGTGTGGCTGCTCGTGGCTCTCGTCGGATTCTTCGTCGTGCTCGTCGCCGGCCCGCTGTCGTCGACCGCGACGCTCAGCGCCGTCGGTCAGGTCTCGCTCGTGACCCTGGTCGCCGCCGGGGTCGACCCCCTGCTCGCCGTCATCGCGATCCTCGTGTTCGCCTCGACCGAGGGCGCATCGCCGCCGGCATCGGGTGCGATCTTCGTCGCGAGCGGCATCACCGGCGCGCGCCCCGAGCAGACCTTCATCCCGCTCGTCATGTACTACGTGCTGCCGTTCTTCGTCCTCGGCGTGCTGATCGCCGTCGGCATCGTCCCCGTCCCCATCACCTGAGAGGCATCCTCATGCGGAAAACGCTCGATCGAACCGTCACGGGAGTCTTCGCGCTCGCCATGATGGCGTTCCTCGCGCTCGCCTGCGCGCTCGTGCTCACCCAGATCGTCGGGATCGTGTTCGTGCTGCCCGACCTCGTCGTCACCGCCGAGACGCTCTTCAAGGGGCCGGCGATCGTCGGCGCGGTCATCGTCTCGCTGCTCGGCTACGTGCTGTTCAACATCCGCGGCGAGAAGCCGGTGGAAAGCTGATGGCCGCTGTGAACGCCGCGCGGGAGCAGGCCGGAAATGCGACCCCTCTGACCGTCGTCGGGCTCGGCGAGGCGGGTCGTCTCTACGCCCAGGGGGCTGTCGCCGCGGGATATGCGGTGACCGGGTACGACCCGTTCGCCCCCGAGACGCCGGAAGGGGTCACGCGTGCGGCGACGCTCGCGGAGGCCGTCGCGTCAGCCGAGATCGTGCTCACCCTCACCACCGCGTCATTGTCGGAGCAGATCGCAGCCGAGGCCGCGCCGCACCTGCGGGCCGATGCGACCTACGTCGACTGCACGACCGCGTCGCCGGAGGCGCTGCTGCGGGTCGCCGAGGTCGTCGAGGGGCCGGGGGTGGCGTTCGCGGATGTCGCGATCCTGGGGCCCGTCCCCATCCGGGGAGCTGCGACCGACGCGATCGTGTCCGGATCGGGGCGTGCCGTCGCGATCGCGACGCTGCGCTCGTTCGGCGCATCCGTGGAGGACGGGGGCGAGATCGCGGGAGATGCGTCGGCGCGCAAGCTCCTGCGCAGCATCCTGATGAAGGGGTTGGGGGCGATCATCACGGAGGCGCTCGCAGCCGGCCGAGCGGCGGGGTCGGAGCAGTGGATCCGCGACCAGATCGCCCGCCAGCTCGCCGGCGACGGGCACGCGGTGGTGGAACGCCTCGAGCGGGGCACGCGCACCCATGCGGTGCGCCGTGCGCACGAGATGGCGGCCGTTGCGGATTACCTCGAGTCGCTGGGCGTCGCGCACGACATGGCCACGGCCACCCAGCGCACGCACGAACGGGTCGCCGCCGAGAAGGAGTGACGCCGCACCGCGGCATCCGATTGTCGGTGCCCGGATGCGGCACCCGTCGATCGGTGCCCGGATGCGGCACCCGTTGGCCGGCGCCCGGATCCAAGGGATCGTGGCCGACACCCCGTGAGCGGATGCCGCAACCCGGGGTGTCGCCGCGGATCTCTTGCATCGCGGAACCGGCTGACCCGCCCGCCCGGGACGGCGGGAGGGTCAGCCGCGGAGGTAGACGGTCGCCGTCTCGGTGAAGAAGTCGCGGGCGACTGCTCCCTGCTCCTTCGGGCCGAGGGCGCTGCCGCGCGTGCCGCCGAAGGGCACGTGCAGGTCGGCTCCGGCCGAGGCGGAGTTGATGTGCACGACCCCGACCCGGATGTCGTCGATCGCGGCGAGAGCGCGCCCGAGGTCGGTCGTGAAGACCGCGGTCGACAGCCCGTACTCGCTGTCGTTGACGAGCGCGAAGCCCTCGGCCGCGGAGCGCGTCCGCCGGACGCCGACGACGGGGCCGAACAGCTCGTCGTGCCACAGCTCGCCGGGTTCGGCCGCGGGCAACTCGAAGACCGACGGTGGGATGAAGAACCCCTCGGCGAGTGGGCCGTCGCGGTAGGGTCCGGGCGCGACGACGGGCGTCGCGTAGCGGCTCGCGCGATCGAGCGCGGCGTTGATGCGGTCGCGGGCGCCCGCATCGACCACGGGGCCGACCTCGACGCCGTCACCGAGCGCGTCGCCCACGACAGCGGCTCGCGTGCGTTCGGCCAGAGCCGCGAGGAAGCGGTCGGCGACCGCCTCGTGCACGACGACGCGCGAGGTCGCGGTGCACTTCTGCCCCGCGGCGCGGAACGCGCCGATCGCGACCTGCTCGACGGCGAGGTCGAGGTCGGCGTCCTCGAGCACCAGCGAGGCGTTCTTGCCGCCCAGCTCGCCCTGGAAGGGGATGCCGCGGCCGGCGAGTCGGGACGCGATCTGGCGTCCGACCCGGGTCGAGCCGGTGAAGGTCACGGCGTCGACGTCGGGATGAGCGACGATCGCCTCGCCGACCGCGGCGGTTCCGTTGACGAGGTTGAGCACCCCGTCGGGTAGCCCGGCCTCCATCAGCGCCTCGGCGAAGCGCATCGCCAGGACGGGCACGAAGGTCGCCGGTTTCCACACGATCGTGTTGCCCCACGCCAGGGCGGGGGCGAGCTTCCATGCCGGGATGGAGAAGGGGAAGTTGAACGGCGTGATCGCGCCGATGACCCCGACCGGTCGGCGCACCACGAGGATGCGCTCGCCTGGGTTGGGTGACTCGTAGACCTCGCCCGACGCCCGCTCGACGTCGTGCGCGTGGTACCGCAGGATGTTGGCGCCGTGGGCGACCTCGGCGATGCCTTCGGCCCGTGTCTTCCCCTCCTCGCGGGCGAGCTCGGTGCCCCACTCCTCGCTGCGCGCCGCGACGAAGTCCGCCGCGCGCAGCAGCACGGCCGCCCGCGACCGGGCCGGCGTCCGCCGCCACCCCTCGGCGGCCGCCCGGGCTGCGACGAACGCGCGGGCGACGTCGGTATCCGACGCGCCCGGCCCCGAGGCGACGATGTCGGACGGGCGGCTCGGGTTGAGGTCGACGAGCTCGTCGCCGCTGCCGGTCACCCATCGGCCGTCGATGAGGTGTCGCAGTTCGATGGGCGTGCTCATCGGTCCTCCTGGGCAGCGGCGGTGCGGAACGCGGGGATGCCGGTGAGGTGGGCTCCGAGCACGAGGGTGTGGATCTCATCCGTGCCCTCGTAGGTGCGCACCGACTCGAGGTTCGCGGCGTGACGCATCGGCGAGTAATCCGCGGTGACGCCGTTGCCGCCGAGGATCGTGCGCGCCTCGCGGGCCACCGCGATGGCGGCACGGGTGTTGGCGAGCTTCGCCACGGAGATCTGGTGGGGCTGGAGCCGCCCCGCGTCCTTCAGTCGGCCCAGTCGCAGGGCCACCAGCTGCGCCTTCTCGATCTCGAGCGCCATGTCGACGAGTTTGCTCTGGGTGAGCTGGAACGAGGCGATCGGCTGATTGAACTGCATCCGGCGGCCGGCATAGTCGAGGGCGGTCTCGTAGCTGTCGCGTGCCGCGCCGATGACGCCCCAGCCGATGCCGTAGCGGGCCTCGTTGAGGCACGAGAACGGAGCGCGCAGTCCGCGCGCCTCTGGCAGCTGGGCATCGAGCGGCAGCCGTACGTCGGCGAGGGCGATGTCGCACTGGATCGAGGCGCGCATCGACATCTTGGGTGCGATGGGCGTCGCCGTGAACCCGGGGGTGTCGGTGGGGACGACGAACCCGCGGACGCCCTCGTCGGTCTGGGCCCAGATCACGGCGATATGCGCGATCGAGGCGAGGCCGATCCAGCGCTTGGCGCCGTTGATGACCCACTCGTCGCCGTCGCGGCGCGCGAACGTCGTCATGCTGCCGGGATCGGAGCCCGAATCGGGCTCGGTCAGCCCGAAGCAGCCGATGACCTCGCCGCGCGCCATCGGCGGCAGCCACTTCTGCTTCTGCGCCTCGCTGCCGTGCTTGTGGATCGCGCTCATCGCGAGCGAGCCCTGCACCGAGACGAAGGTGCGCAGGCCCGAATCGCCCGCTTCGAGCTCCATCGCGGCGAGACCGTACTCGACGGCGCTGCGACCGGGGCAGCCGTAGCCCGTCAGGTGCATGCCGAGCACGCCCAGGTCGGCGAGCTCGGGGATCAGTTCCGCGGGGAACCGTGCGGCGTCGTACCAGCCGGCGATCGCGGGCTTCACCCGGGTGTTGACGAACGCGCGGACGCGGTCGCGCACGTCGCGCTCGGCCTCGCTCAGCTGGCCGTCGAAGTCGAGCAGATCTGTCGTGGCGCTCATGCGGCGTCCTCCTCGGTGGCGTCGGCGATGGTGCTGTCCGGCCCGCCTGCGACGGTGGAGCGGATGGCGTCGACGAGGATGTCGAGTCCGGCTGCGAGCACCGCCTCGTCGATCACGAGCGGTGGCAGGAGTCGGATGACGTTGCCGTAGGTGCCGCACGTGAGCGTCAGCACCCCCGCGGCGTGACACGCGGCCGACACCCCCTGGGCGAGGTCGCTGCGGGGAGCAAGAGTGCCGGGGTCGGCGAACTCGACCGCCATCATCGCGCCCCGTCCGCGGATCTCGGCGACGACGTCGAACTCGGCGAGGAGCGGTTCGAGCCGGCCGCGGATCGCACCCTCGATGCGCGCCACGCGGGGGAGCAGACCGGGGTCTTCGAGCACCTCGAACACGCCGAGGGCGGCCTCGCAGGCGAGCGGGTTGCCGGCGTAGGTGCCGCCGAGACCGCCCGGGTGCACGGCGTCCATGATCTCGGCGCGACCCGTGACGGCGCTGAGGGGGAGTCCGCCGCCGAGCGCCTTCGCCGTGAGGATGAGGTCGGCCACCACCCCCTCGTGCTCGCTCGCGAAGAGCTGTCCGGTGCGGCCGAGACCGCTCTGGATCTCGTCGATGACCAGCACGATGCCGTATCGGTCGGCGATCTCGCGCAGCCCGGGCAGGAAGCCGGGGGCGGGGACGACGAAGCCGCCCTCGCCCTGGATCGGCTCGACGACGAGCGCCGAGAAGGCGTCGGCGCCGTGCTCGCGGATCGTCTGTTCGATCGCGGCCAGAACGTCGGCCACCGGACGCCCGCGAAGTGGGTTGGCATTCGGGACGCGCACGACGTCGGCGGGGAACGGGCCGAACGAGGTCTTGTACGGGTGCTCTTTCGCGGTCATCGCCATCGTCAGCAGCGACCGGCCGTGGTACGCCTCGTCGACGACCAGGACGCCCGCCCGACCGGTGTGGGCGCGAGCGATCTTGACGGCGTTCTCGACGGCTTCGGCGCCCGTCGTGAACAGGCCCGTGCGTTTCTCGTGGATGCCGGGCGTGTGGTCGTTGAGCCACTGGGCCACCCGGACGAATCCCTCGTACTCCGTCACCATGAAGCAGGTGTGGGTGAAGCGCTCGACCTGCGCCGCAACCCGCTCCCGCACTCGCGGGTTGGCGGCACCCACGCTCGTGACGGCGATCCCGGACGCGAGATCGATGAGCTCGTTGCCGTCGACGTCGATGAGGGTCGACTCCGTCGCATCCGCGATGAAGACGGGCAGCGTCACGCCGAACCCGGCCGATACGGCTTGACCGCGTTCGTCGTGGAGGCGTCGGGAGCGCGGGCCGGGGATCTCGGTCACGAGGTGGGGGACGGTCATGAGGCGACTGTAGGGGCTCATCCGCTTCACAAAGGAGGCGCATCGCACATCTGCTTCGCGGAATTGGGCGTGCTGCACAATGGAGGCGTGACGACTCTCGCCGCCCTGGTCGATGCCGCCGACGGTGCCCTCGCTCCCGTGACGGCCTTCCCTCCCGCGCGGGTCATCAGCGGCGTGCACGTCTCGGAGCTCTCCGAGCCCGGACGTTACCTCGCGGGCGGAGAGCTGCTGCTGACCACGGGCATCCCGCTGACGGGGCACGACGGTGATGCCGCCTACGTCGCGTCGTTGGCCGCGCACGACGTCGGGGCGCTCGGGCTCGGGCTCGGCGAGGGGTGGGACGCACCCCCGCCCGGGTTCGCGGCACGCTGCGCGGCGGCCGGTGTCGCGCTGTTCGTGGTGCCCGACGGCGTGCCGTTCCTCGCGGTCTCGCGCGCGCTGCTGGCCCTCGAGCGCCGCCTCGAGCGTGACGCGGGCCTGCGCGCGGCCTCGGCGCACACCCGGCTGGCCGAAGCCGCTGCGGGCGACGAGCCCCGCCCCGCCATCGCGCGGGCGATCGCGGAGGCCGTCGGCGGCTGGGCGGCCTGGGTGCCGGCGTCGCGACACGACGGCGCGGCGCTGCTGCATCCGCCGGCGCTCGCCGGGATGCTGCCCGCCGTCATCGCCGACGTCGAGGCCTCGCTACGACGCTCGGGCGCCGCCGCGGCATCCTTCGCGTCGCACGGCTCGGTCGCCGTCGCCTTCCCGGTGACGACGGGCGGACGCATGGGCGGCGCCCTCGTGATCGGCTCGGGGCGACCGCTCTCCCGTGCCGACCGTCAGCTCGCGCTCACGGCGGTGGCGCTGCTTCGGATGGTCACGGCTCCCGCGGGCGCGGCGTCGCCGGGGGAGTGGGTCGCGCGCCTCGCGCTCGACGGCGAGACCGCGGCCGCCCGCTCGCTCGCGCGCGCGGGCGGGGTCGCGTTGCCCCGCATGGTGCGGGTGGCGGTCACGGGCGTCGACGGCGAGCCCCATCCGCTGTCGGCGGTCGAGGACGGGATGCGGCTGGCCCTGCTCGATGTCGATGACATCTCCGAGGCCGGCGCGGTCAGCGCCCCGGTGCCGGTCGACGAGGCCCCGGCCGCAGCATCCCGGGCGATCGCGCTGTGGCGGTCGGTGGACGGCGCGGGCGCGGTGACCGAGCGTCCGCGCCGCGTCGAGCTCTGGCTCGACGCGCTCGACGGGTCGCCCGGACTGCGCGACGCGGTGCGGGCGCACCTCGCGGCGAGCCAGCGCATGGAGCAGACCGCTCGGCTGCTCGGCGTGCATCGCAACACCGTGCGTCAGCGCATCGCCGCCGCGGAGCGGGCCATGGGGGTGTCGTTGACCGATCCGGACGTGGGCGCGGAGCTGTGGCTCGCGCTGCGCGTCAGTCGCTGACGCCGCCGGTCGGGGCCGCGAGCCAGCGCAGCACCTCGTCGGTGTGCTCGCCCAGCCGGGGCGGCGCGGTGAGCGCGCTCTCGACGGGCGGCGCCCAGGTGATGGGAGACCGCACCTGGCGCGAGGTCCGGCCGTCGGCGCCGACGGCGTCGTAGACCGGATCGAGTCCGAGACGATCGGCTAGCGCGATGCCCTCGCCGATCGTCGCGACGACGCCCGCGGCGACGCCGACGGTGTTGAGCCGTTCCGCCCATGTCGCGGCCGGGGCGGCGGCGAGGGCGGCCTCGAGCGAGGCCGCGAGTTCGTCTCGGTTGCTCACGCGCATCGTATTCGTCGCGAAACGCTCATCGGCGGCGAGCTCGGGTACCCCGAGCACGGTGGTCATGCGGGCGAACTGCACGTCGTTCCCGCAGGCGACCGCGAGCGGGCCGTCGCTGCAGCGCAGCACCTCGTAGGGGGCGATGGAGGGATGCCGGTTGCCCAGGCGGCCCGGTTCGGTGGCGGCACCGAGGTGCGCGGACATCTGGTTCACGAGTCCCGCCTGCAGGCTCGACAGCAGGTTGACCTCGACGCGCGAGCCGCGCCCCGTGAGCTCGCGCCGCCGCAGCGCCGCGAGGATCGCGATGACGGCGTCCTTGCCGGTGAGGACGTCGACGAGGGCGACGCCGGCCTTCATCGCCTCGCCGTCGCGATCGCCGGTGATGTGCATGAGCCCGCCGACGGCCTGAGCGACGAAGTCGTAGCCCGGCAGGTCGGCGCCGCCGGCACTGCCGAAGCCGCTGACCGACGCGTAGATCAGGCCGGGATGTCGCTGTGCCAGGGTCTCCCAGTCGAAGCCGAGCCGGGCGAACTGCCCGGGGCGGAAGTTCTCGATGACGACGTCGCTGCGAGCGATGATCGCCTCGGCGTGCTCGCGGTCGGTCGGGTCGGTGAGATCGAGCGCGATCGAGGACTTGCCGCGGTTCGCCGCCTCGAAATACGTCGTCATGCCGGACGGCGCATAGGGCGGGCCCCATGCGCGGGTGTCGTCGCCCGCTCCGGGACGCTCGATCTTGATGACCCGTGCGCCGAGGTCGGCGAGCATCATCGTGGCGAGGGGACCGGCGAGCACACGCGAGAAATCGGCGACGACGACCCCGGCGAGCGGCGCGCTCATGCCCGCACCCCTTCGAGGGCATGAGCGGTCGAGTCGCGCGCGACGACCGCGATGGGGAACTCGACGTCGGTGCCGCGGGGGCTGCGACCCTCGAGCACATCGAGCAGCAGGGTGGCGCAGGCAACACCCGATTCGCGCGCTCGCAGATCGATCGAGGTGATGGACGGGCGCAGGTACGGCAGTGAGGGATGGTCGACGCACGACACGACCGTGATGTCGTCGCCGATGACGCGTCCCAGACGCTCGAGTGTCGCGGTCACCTCGATCGCGCTGGAATCGGGGCCGCAGATGATGACATCGGTCTCTGGTCGCTCGGCGAGCAGCTGCTCGGTGCGGTTGCGCACCTCGACCCAGGGCGCCTCGAACGACACGGGTGCGACGATCGGCTCCAAGCCGCGGGCGTCGCACGCCCGGCGGTATCCCGAGACGAGCTGACGGCCCCAGTCCGACGAGTCGGGTGCGACGATGAGGGCCGGATGGCGAGCGCCGGTGCGGTCGATCTCGTCGAACAGGCGCAGCATCCCCGACTCGTGCGACGACCACACGACACCCACCGGCTCGCCGTCGACGTCGGACGGCAGGTGCTCTTGCGTCACGATCGGGATGCCCGAGGCGAACAGCGCAGGCAGGGCGGGGTCGCCGGCGAGCGGGTCGCCGATGACCAGCCCGTCGGCGCGCAGCGGACGTGACCGTCCGGACGACACCGAGGGGCTGACGATCGTCACATCGACGTCGTGCGCGGCCGCGTGGGTGACGATGCCGAAGGTGAACGCCATGTAGTACGACGAGCGCGAGACCACCTCGGGCAGCACGATGCCGATCGTGCCGACCGACCCCGTCCGCAGGTGGCGTGCCGCCGCGTTGACGGTGTAGCCGAGCTCCGCCGCGGCGGCCAGGACCGCCTCGCGCGTGGCGGGCGACACCCGGCCGCTGCCGCTGAGCGCGTCGGATGCCGTGGTCTTCGCCACGCCCGCTCGACGGGCGACATCGATGAGGCGTGCTCTGCCGGACCCGTGCATGCGGCGAGTCTAACCACACCGATCGGACCGTAACGCGCTCGCAACAATTCGGGTCTTGCGCCGTAATAGGGCTCTCGCATACTTTTGCCGGAACGTTCCGGCATCGAACCCGATAATGCCCGAACAAGACAGTGCCCCGAATCGGAGATGCGATGAACTGCTCCTGCACCCCCAACACGCACACCCAGCGCTCGCGACGCCTCGGCGACGAGTCCGGGGCGCCCTACGCCACGCTGTCCGAGGCCGAGCTGCTGCGCGCCGCCGAGATCCTTCGGGCCCACGGTGCGCTCGACGACGACCACCGCATCGCCTACATCGGGCTCGACGAGCCCGACCGCCGCGAGGTCGCCGCGGGCCGGGTCGTTCCGCGGCGCGCCCGGGTGCAGCTGCTCGACGTCGGCACGGGGCTCGCCCGCGACATCTCCGTCGACCTCACCGAGGGCGAACTCGTGCTCGACGTGCCGATCGAGCACGACGTCAGCGGCCAGGTGCCGCTTCTGCAGGAGGAGCACGCGCTCATCCGCGACCTGCTGGCCGTCGACGACGACTGGCTCGCGGCGTTGCGTCTGCGAGGCATCACCGACCCCGCGACCGTCGCGCTCGCCGGGCTCTCAGCCGGGCGCTACCCCATCGAGGGCGAGGCGGGCCGCCGGCTCGCCCGGGTGCTGGCCCACCACCAGCCGACCCCTCAGACGATGCCGTGGGCGCATCCGATCGACGGGCTCGTGGCCTATGTCGACCTAGGTTCGCGCAGCGTCGCGCAGGTCGTCGACACCGGGGTCATGCCCATCCCGCAGGAGACGGCCGACTACCACGTGCCCGGAACCTTCGGCCCCGAGCGCACGACGCAGAAGCCGATCGTCATCCAGCAGCCCGAGGGGCCGAGCTTCTCGTTCGAGGGCGACGTGCTGACGTGGGAGAAGTGGTCGCTGCGCATCGGATACGACATGCGCGAAGGGCTCGTCCTGCACGGGATCGGGTTCGAGGATGCCGGCCGCGTCCGGCCCATCGTCCACCGCGCCTCCATCGCCGAGATGCTCGTGCCGTACGGCGATCCGGGCCCCGTGCGTTTCTGGCAGAACTACTTCGACACCGGCGAATACCTGCTGGGCCGGCTCGTGAACAGCCTCGAGCTCGGCTGCGACTGCGTGGGCGACATCACCTATCTCGACGTGCCGATCGCCGACGCCCGCGGCGGCGTCAAGGTGCTGCCCAACGCCATCTGCATCCACGAGGAGGATGCCGGCGTGCTCTGGAAGCACACCGAGCAGTTCACCGGGACGAGCGACGTGCGACGCCAGCGGCGCCTCGTGGTGTCGTTCTTCGTCACGGTCGGCAACTACGACTACGGCTTCTACTGGTACCTCTATCTCGACGGCAAGATCGAGTTCGAGGCGAAGGCGACCGGCCTGGTCTTCACCGCCGCGTACGACGAGCGCACCAGCCGCTTCGCCAGCGAGCTCGCGCCCGGACTGGCCGCACCGTACCACCAGCATCTCTTCTGCGCGCGGCTCGACATGGCCGTCGACGACGGCCCCGCCGTCATCGACGAGATCGACGTGACGACCGTTCCGATCGATGACGGCAACCCGCATGGCACCGCGATCGGGTTCACCGCCACGCGCCTGACCAGCGAGTCCGGCGCGGTGCGCCGCGCGAACGCATCCATCGGACGCACCTGGCGGGTGAGCAGCGCGACCGCGACGAATCGCTTCGGCCGCCCGGTCTCGTACGTGCTGACCCCCGAGGGGACGCCCGTGCTCCAGGCCCATCCCGAATCGGTCATCGCCTCGCGCGCCCGCTTCGCGACGGCGGATCTCTGGGTCACCGAGTACGACCCCGAGGAGCGCTACCCCGCCGGCACCATCGTCAACCAGAGCGTCGGCGAGCAGGGCCTTCCCGTGTTCATCGCCGACGACGCGTCGCTCGAGTCGGCCGATCTCGTGCTCTGGCACACCTTCGGCCTGACGCACTTCCCGCGACTCGAGGACTGGCCCATCATGCCGGTCGACACCTGCGGGTTCGTCCTCACACCCCACGACTTCTTCGACCGGAACCCGACCCTGGACGTCCCGGCGTCCGCATCCTCCTGCTCGTGCGCCCACGAGGCGCCCGGGCACGGAGGCGACCCGCACCACATGCCCCACTCGCACCACCTCCCCGTTTCGCCGTCGAGCCCCGCACACTGACCCGCGGGCCGGCACCTCGAGAGGAACCGCCATGAGAACACGCACCCGAACGGGAGTGGCGATCAGCACCATCGCCCTCCTCACCCTCACCGGATGCAGCGCCGCATCCGCCCCCGATCCGGCCGCGACGTCCGACGAGGTCGCGCCCGGCTTCATCGCCGTCGCCGACGCCGACGCCCCCGCGGGCGGCGAGCTCGTCGTCCAGGTCGACTACGACACCGCCGAGGCCAGCGGCCTCGATCCGCAGGGCGCCGCGACCGCACGGTCGTGGATGCTCGAAGGGCTCGTCTACGAGACCCTCACCACGATCGACGAGAACCTCGCCGTCGCGCCCGGTCTCGCCACCTCGTGGGAGACCCCGAGCGACACCGAGTACGTCTTCACCCTGGCTGACGACGCCGTCTTCTCCAACGGCCGTCCCATGACGGCGGCGGATGTCGTCGGCAGCCTCCAGCGCCTGATCGACAACCCGGTGACGTGGACCGGTCAGCTCGGTCCCGTCGCATCGATCGAGGCGACCGGCGATCTCGAGGTCACCGTCACACTCGCCGAGCCGTACACCGCGTTCCTCGCGGCGCTCGCGAACACCCCGGCCGCCGTGCTGCCGATCGCCGAGATCGAGGCGGGGGAGGTCGACATCACCCAGGAGATGCTCGGCACCGGACCGCTCGTCGCGACGGCGCACCGTCAGGACGAGCAGTGGACCTTCGCGCCGAACGAGAATCACCCGGATGCCGCCGACCTCGGCTTCTCGACGCTGACGATCGACATCGTCGGCGACGAGGCGACGCGCGCCGCTGCGTTGCGAGACGGATCGGCCGACCTCGCCATCCTGAACTCCACCGACTCGGCCTCGCTGCTCTCGGGAACCGCCGACGCCCGCGTCGCCACGCAGCGCAACACCGACTTCCACTACCTGATGATCAACTCGCTCGGGGGCGATCCTGCGCTGGCCGACGAGGATGTGCGGTTCGCCATCAACTCGGCGATCGACCGCGACGCGATCAACGAGCTCGTGTTCGGCGGAGCGACCGCGGCGACGGGGGTCACGCCCGTCGGGCTGCCCGACTCGTGCGATCCGGCCTCGCTGCCGTCGGCAGCCCGCGACCTCGCGGCGGCGAAGGCAGCCGTCGACGCCGCCGGCGGCCTCGACCTGAATCTGCTCGTCTACACCGACGAGCCGGTCCTGGCACAGATCGCACAGATCATCCAGCAGAACCTGGCCGAGATCGGCGTCGACGTCTCGATCGAGCAACTCGACTACGCGACCTACTCGGGACGCGTCTACGGTGCCCCGTCCGACTTCGACCTGGCGCTGAGCTGGTTCGCGGGTTACGCCGACCCGGCGATGGTCACGACCTGGTGGAACCCACAGCTCGCCGGCTTCTCGGCAGTCTTCATGTCGGGATCGCCCGAGCTCAGCGAGATGATCGCCGCCGGTGCCTCGACCGAGCCCGGCAGCGAACGCGCCTCGACCTTCACCGATCTGTGCTCGCTGGCCGACGAGCAGAGCGAGATGGTCCCGCTCGTGCTGCGGCCGTCGACGATCGGGTGGAACACCGCGTCGCTCAGCCCCACGCTGAGCGCCGACGAGGGCTACGGCGACTTCCTCCGCCGCATCACCGAGTTCCGCGCCGGCTGACATGACCGTCATCCTGTGGTCGATCCGGCGCGTGCTGGCTGCCCTTCTCACACTCGCCGGAGTCTCGGTGCTCATCTTCGCCTCGGTGCGACTGATGCCCGGCGACTACACCGACCTCGTCCTGGGTCCGCTTGCCACCGAGGCGCAGCGGGCCCAGGCCGTGGGCGAGTCCGGCCTCGACGCGCCCGTCGTCGAGCAGTACTTCCGCTGGGTGGGGGGCGTGCTCACCGGCGACCTCGGCTACTCCTTCGTCTCGAACGTGTCGGTGACGGACGAGTTCGCCGCCCGGCTTCCGGTGACCGCGACGATCGCGGCCATCACCATCATCGTCACGCTGCTCATCGGCATCCCCCTCGGCTTCGTCGCCGCGCTCCGGGCGGACGGCTCGGCGGGAGCGGCGGGCAAGCTGCTGAGCGCCCTCGGCATCAGCATCCCCGAGTTCCTGCTCGCCGGCCTGCTGGTGTTCGCCGTCTCGACGCTCGGGCTCGGTGTCTCGGTCGGCCAGTACGCCGCCTTCGCGGACGATCCCGCTCGCTTCTTCGGCTCGCTCGTGCTGCCCGTCGCGGTCCTGGCGGTGGGGTGCGTCGCCGTGGTCGCGCGCAACACACGCGACGCCGTCCTCAACGTCCTCGTCGAGCCGCACATCCAGGCGGCCGTCGCCCGGGGAGAGACGCCCCTGTTCATCATCCGTCATCACGTCGTGCGCAACGTCGCCGCCCCCGTCCTGACGATCGTCGGGGCCCTCGTCGCCGTGCTGCTCGGCGGCACCGTCATCGTCGAGTTCGTGTTCAACGTGCCGGGGATGGGGTCGTACCTGCAGACCGCTCTCGGGCGCCGCGACTACGCCATCATCCAGGCCGCGGTGCTGCTCGCGGCGACCGTGTTCATCCTCGCGGCCCTCGTCGTCGACCTCGTCTCGAACGCGCTCGATCCACGGCTGCGCCTGACCGGAGGGAGCCGGCGATGACCGTCACACCGACCACCACCCAGCGGCTGTCGAGCGCGCGTCGGCGCACGCGCGTCGCATGGAGCGAGATCGACGTGCTCACGCGTACCGCGATGCTCGTGCTCGCGGCGATCGTCGTCGTCACGGTCGTCGCGACCCTCACGGGCGTCGCCGGGTCGACCAGCGCCACGATCGGCGGACGCTTCCAGCCGCCCGCGTTCGACGCACCCCTCGGCACCGACAACCTCGGGCGTTCGTTCCTGCCTCGGCTGTTCGAGGGGATCGGCACGACGCTCGTCGTCTCGATCGTCGCGGTCCTCTGCTCGGCCGCGGTGAGCGTGCTCCTCGGCATGGTGGCGGGCTACCTCGGTGGGGCCGCGAACGAGGTCGTCATGCGCGTCGTCGACATCCTCTACGCGTTCCCGGCCCTCGTGCTCGCGATCCTCGTCTCGGCACTGATCGGCCCCGGGCGCCCCGCGGCCATCATCAGCATCGTGGCGATCACCATTCCGCTGATGACCCGTGTCGTGCGCCTGGCGACGCGTTCGGTCGCCGAACGCGACTTCATCGTCTCGGCGCGCATCAGCGGCGTCCGCACCCCGGTCATCTTCCTGCGGCGCCTTCTTCCGAACATCGCGGGCACCGTGATCGTGCAAGCGAGCTACGCCCTGTCCGTCGCCATCCTCGTCGAGGGCGGGCTGAGCTTCCTCGGCTTCGGCGTGCAGGTACCCGAGGCCTCGCTCGGTCTGCTCATCCAGCAGGGCACCCTCTACATGACCCTCGCCCCGCACCTGCTCATCGTCCCCGGAGCGGTGCTGGTGTTGTCGATCCTCTGCATCAACATCGTGGGCGACAGCCTGCGAGACCGACTCGAACCCCGAGAGACGAGGTCGCTGACATGAGCGCCGTCATCATTCGCGACCTCGCCCTCGACTTCGTCGGCGCGACCACCGTGCGCGCCCTCGACGGCGTCGACCTCGAGATCGGCGTCGGCTCGTCGCTCGCCCTCGTCGGCGAGTCGGGGTCGGGGAAATCGACCCTCGCGTCCGTCCTCGGGCGGATGCAGCCGAGGTCGGCGACCGTCGTGCGCGGCGACATCCGCGTCGCCGGCATCGACGTGCTGGCGCTCGGTACCAGCGCGTTGCGCCGGTACCGTCGCGACCAGCTCGCGTACATCGCACAGGACCCGATCGGATCGCTCGACCCCACGATGCGCATCGGACGTCAGCTGCAGCTCGTGCTGCGCTCGACGGGACGGGACGCGTCGACATCGCGCCTGCTCGAACTGCTCGAGGCCATGCAGATCGAGAACCCCGACCGTGTGCTGAAGCTGTACCCCCACCAGGTCTCGGGCGGGATGGCGCAGCGCGTCGCGATCGCGCTCGCGATGTGCCGCAAACCCCGCCTCCTCATCGCCGACGAGCCGACCGCGGCCCTCGACTCGCAGGTGCGCGAGGAGGTCGTGCGACTCATGTTCGAGCAGGCGCGCGCGCTGGGTACGACGATCCTGTGGCTCAGTCACGACCTGCCCGCCGTCGCACGATGGTGCGACGAGGTCGCCGTGATGTACGCCGGCCGGGTGGTCGAGCGCGGCCGTGCCGGCGACGTGCTCGGCGCACCCGTGCACCCATACTCGCGAGCGCTCGCCGCGACCGATCCCTCGCGCGTGCGACGAGGCGATCGGCTCGCCAGCATCCCCGGCTCGCCGCCGGTGCTGCACGGCGAGTCGGCTGGATGCGCCTTCAGCGCGCGCTGTCCCGTCAGCGTCGCGGCGTGCGCGACGACCCGGCCGCAGCCGACCTCCGCGCGTTCGAGTCTGTGCATCCGCACCGACGAGCTGCTGCGCCGCGACAGCGATCAGCGAGACCAGGACCAGGAGGTGACGGCATGACCGATGACCGGCGACCCGTCGTCGAGCTCGACGACGTCTCGGTGCGCTTCACGTCGGGGTTTGGTCCCGCGCGGCGTTCCGTGCAGGCGATGGCGGGCATTTCGTTCGACATCGCACCCGGCGAGACGCTCGGACTCGTGGGCGAATCCGGATCGGGGAAATCGACGACCGGGGCCGTCGTGCTCGGGCTGCAACGACCCGACAGTGGCGTCGTCCGGTTCGAGGGCGCCCCGCTCGCCCGGAGTCTGCGGTCGCGGGCCGGCCGCATCCAGGCCGTGCTGCAGCACCCGCGGTGGGCGATCGACCCGCGATCGAGCGTGCTCGACGCCGTGCTCGAGCCGCTGCTCGTGCACGAGCGCCGCAGCGCCGCGGCCGAGGCGCGGGCGCGGGCGATGCTCGATTCCGTCGGCCTTCCGGTGTCGTTCGAGCAGCGGCGCCCGCATCAGCTCTCCGGCGGACAGCTGCAACGGGTGAGCGTCGCCCGCGCGCTCGTGACCCACCCGGCGTTCGTCGTGTTCGACGAGGCGGTCAGTGCGCTGGACGTCTCGGTGCAGGCGCAGATCCTCAACCTCATCCAGGATCTGCAGCGAGAGCACGCCTTCGCGGCGCTGTTCATCTCGCACGACCTCGCCGCCGTCCGCTACATCTCTCATCGTGTCGCCGTCATGCGCCGGGGCGAGATCGTCGAGCTCGCCTCCACCGACGTCTTCTACGAATCGCCCGCCCACCCCTACTCGCGTCAACTGTTCCAGGAGCTCTCATCGTGACCCCTTCGCCCCGTCTCGCCCCCGTCCGCACGCAGGGGCCCCGGCTCTCCAATGGCGACTTCGCCCTGCTCCCCGCGCACGGCACCGATCGCGGACAGGTCGCCTACGACTTCCCGGGCGTGCGTGTCGGCACCGCGGAGTACGCCGAGGGGCCCACCGGCGCCACCGTGCTGTCGATTCCCCAGGGTGCGCGCACATACGTCGACCGCCGCGGCGGAGCGGTGGGGGCGAGCGGCCTCTACAGCTTCAACCACGCGATCTGCCTCGCCGGCGGATCCGTCTACGGGCTGTCCGCCGTCGCCGGCGTCTCGGAGGCTCTGTTCGACACGGTCGAGCACCGGGCGGGCTTCGACGAGCTGCAGCTCGTCTCGGGCGCGATCATCTACGACTACTCCGTGCGCGACAACGGCGTGTTCCCGGATGCCGCCCTCGGGCGCGCGGCGTACGACGCGGCGCGTGACGGCGTCATCGAGGTGGGGCGCGTCGGCGGGGGCGCATCCGCGTCGGCGGGCAAGGTCGATCCCGCCCGCGTGGAGTTCACGGGGCAGGGCGCGGCGTTCCGCCAGGTCGGCGACGTGAAGGTGCTCGTGGTGACGGTCCTGAATCCCTACGGGGTCATCCTCGACCGGTCGGGCGGTATCGTCCGTGGCAACTACGACGAGACGAGCGGTGCACGGCGGCATCCGGCCGAGGACTACGAGGCCGCGATCGCCGACGCTCGGCTCACGGCCGGCGTCTCGGGCAACACCACGATCACCGCTGTCGTGACGAACGTCCGCCTCAGCGACACGGACCTGCAGCAGTTCGCCCTGCAGGTGCACAGCTCGATGCATCGCGGCATCCAGCCGTTCCACACCTCGATGGACGGTGACACGTTGTTCGCGCTGACGACCGACGAGATCGAGCTGCCCGTCGACCCGGCCACGGCGCACGGACGCCTGTCGCTCAACCCCACCGCCGTCGCGACCCTCGCGGGCGAGACCGCGTGGGACGCCATCCTCTGCGCGGCGGGCTGAGCCGTGCACGAGTTCCCCGCCTACCGCGCCCCGTCGCAGCGCGAGGTCACCGACCTCGTGCGTGCGAACCCCTTCGCGCTGATCGTCTCGGGCGGATCGGCCGAAGAGGCGCCGGTCGCGACCCACACGCCCGTCATCATCGAGCACCTCGCCGCCGACGACGGCCTCGTCGGCGGCGAGATGCTCGGACACATCGCGCGAAAGAACCCGCAGTGGCGCTCGTTGCGCGACGGGCAGCCGGTGCTGCTGGTGTTCTCGGGGCCGCACGGCTACGTCTCGCCGACGGCGTATGCCGACGATCCGAACGTCCCGACCTGGGACTACGCAGCGGTGCATCTGACGGCCCGCGTGACGGTGCTGGACGACCCGACCGAGAGCATGCACGTCGTCACCCGCACGGTGCACGAGCTCGAGGCCCTCGAGGCCTCCGCCTGGGATCCGACCGGGTCGCTGCCGACGTTCGAGCGCATCGTCGGGGGCGTCGTCTCGTTCCGCTTCACCGTGACCGACCAGCGCGCGGTGTTCAAGCTGAGCCAGGACAAGCCGGCGGATGTGCGCGAGCGGGTCGTCGCCGCCGCGCGTGCTCGCGGGTGCCCGCACGGCGACGTGGGCGGCCTCATCGAGCGCATCGGAGCCGGGTCATGATCGTTCACGAGTGGTCGGCCGAGTCCACGGACCCCGAGGCAGAAGGGCGCCGCCTGGGGGAGGCTTGGGCGCCGCAGCTGCGCGCGGCGCACGCGTCGTACCTCGAGCTGTTCGCCCAGTCCGGTGTGCTGGCGGCGGATGCCGTCGACGTCGCGCTCGCGTGCGATGCAGCGGTCGCCGTGCATGCGCCGGAGGTGGCCGCGGAGTTCCGGGGCATCGCCGCCGGCAGCGGCCTCGAGGTCGCCGAGGTGCTGATGCTCACGGCCCGCACCGAGATCCTCGCCCGGATGACCCCCTCGATCCCGTCCATGGAATGCTCGACGATCGTCCACGTGCCCGAAGCCGGTGCGCCTCGCACACTGCAGACCTGGGACTGGCACCAGACGCTCTCGAACGAGACCCTCGTGCGCCGGTGGCAGAGCGCCTCCGGGGCGCGCGTCGCAGCCTTCGCGGAATTCGGGCAGCCCGCCAAGATCGGCGTCAACGACCGTGGGGTCGGCGTGCACTTCAACATCCTCCACCACCGTTCCGACGGTTCGCAGGCCGGGGTGCCGGTGCACGTGCTGTCGCGGATGATCCTCGACCGTGCCGCGAGCGTCGACGAGGCCACCGCGATCGCGCGGTCGGTGCCGCTCGCAGCATCCAGCGTGATCACGGTCGTCGACCGGGACTCCGCGGCGGCGATCGAGGTCGCCCCCGCGGGCGTGGCCGTGCTGCCCGTGTCGCGCGGCGAGACGTTCGCGCACACGAACCACTTCCTCGACCCCGGCCTCGCCGCGGGGGAGTACTCGCCGTACGAGACGACGAGCGTGCCGCGCTACACCTGCCTCGTCGACAACGCCGAGCTCGCCGGCATCCCGGATGCCCAGGAGCGCGCCCTCGCGTTCGGCGCGGTGGCGGGCGACGGCATCTCGGTGCGGCCGCGCCCCGAGCAGCCCGACCACCTGCGCTGGGAGACCAAGCTCACCGTCGCGCTCGACGTCGCATCCGGGGCACTCGAGTTCGCGGCCGGGGCGCCCGCTGACATCGCATCCCTGTCGTGGCGTCGCTTCACGGCGGTGTGACACGGTGTCGGCTGCGCTGCACCTGAGCGCGCTCGCGGCCGCGATCGTCGGCACGGCGGTGCTGCTCGTCCGTCCCCGCGGGACGCAGGCGGCGGCCGTCGCGGCGTCGGTCGTCATGGCCGCGGCGATGGCCGACCTGACCTTCTGGCGTGCCGTGCCCGCGGTGTGGTGGGTCGCCGCGCAGCTGGCCCTCGCCGTCGTGCTGGCGGTCGTCGCTCGGTGCGCCGGCGCGCGGCCGGCCGCCGACGGACGCGCGGCTCGCGGCGCGGTCTGCCCTCTCGCGGTGCACACGGCGCTCGGTCTCGTGGTCATGGCCGCCTGCGCGGCGACGATGGGCGGCGCGGGCGGCGGGGCCGGTGTCGTCGGCGGCGCTATGGACGGCGTCATCGGTGTCCGAGGTCACGACCACACGTCGCCGATGGGGCTGCTCGTCGTCCTGGGCGGCCTCGTCGCCGGATGGGCCGTCGTGACGGCTCGCCACATGCGTCGGCTGCCGCATCGCCGCCATCGGGTGCATGCGGGCCTCATGCTCGCGTCGGCGGCGGTGATGCTCGTCGCCGTGGCCGCGGGTACCTGATCCGGCCCGGTGCGGCGGCGCGCGGGGCGGGTCGGGATGCAAGCGATCGTTTCCGACACGCCGGGTGGGATGCCGCTGCGCCGGGGTGTCGGGCGCGGACCCTTGGATCGCGGCACGGACGAGGCGGTTCCGACGGCTTCCGCATTGGAGGGGCTGACGGGAATCGAACCCGCGCTATCTGCTTGGGAAGCAGATGTTCTGCCATTGAACTACAGCCCCGCGCACCCGGAGGTGCTCGGTCAGCTTACCCCACAGGGCTCGGACCGCCGGAAGCCGGACCGCCGGTAGCCGGACCGCCCGGTGCGCCGGGAGCAGCAGGCCCACCCGGAGCACCCGGAGCACCGTGGCCTCCCGGCGCGGGCGGAGCCTGCGGGTACGGCGGCGCCGCCGGACGCTGAGCAGCGCCATAACCACCGGCACCACCAACGCCACCGGCGCCACCACCCGGGAACTGCCCGCCGCTCTCGCGCATCGCGAGCAGCATCCCGTTCTTCACCGCCGTGCGCATCAGCAGATAGCTCACCCACAGGATGAGCGCGATCGTCCCGAGGTAGATCGCGATCCCGAGCACGATGAAGCCGATGCCGAAGGCCGCCGCGGGCCCTGCGTAGTCGTTGTACATGGCCCGCACACTATCGCTCGGGCCCGCCGCG
This sequence comes from Microbacterium sp. AISO3, assembly GCF_002204305.1. NCBI lineage: Bacteria > Bacillati > Actinomycetota > Actinomycetes > Micrococcales > Microbacteriaceae > Microbacterium > Microbacterium sp. AISO3. Next base: position 27,918 of record NZ_NHRF01000007.1, read on the forward strand.
CACGACCCCCGGTCACCGCTCGATCGAGACCTCGACGATGCGCCGGTCGGGTGCCGTCACGCGATACACCTCGCCGACGATCTCGGTCGCCGCCTCGGTCTCGCGTTCCGCGCACGACGGTCCGACCCAGAGCTCGATCTCGCCGGGCTCGATGATGCGCACGCCCTCGCGTCCAGTGAAGGCCAGCCGTGCGGTGGGCACGTCGAACGAGACGGTCGCCTCGGCGCCGGCATCCAGCTCCACCCGGGCGAACCCGAGCAGCTGCGCGACGGGACGCGTCACGCTTCCGTGAACGTCGCGGGCGTAGAGCTGCACGAGGTCGGTGCCGGCGCGCTCGCCCGTGTTCCGCACGCGCACGCTCGCCGTGAACGCGTCTCCGGCCGAGACCGTCTCCGTCACCGACAGACCGGTCCGCTCGAACGTCGTGTAGCCGAGCCCGTGTCCGAAGGGGAGCGCGGGGGTGCTGTCGGCGCTCGTGATCTCGTTGGGTCCGCCGAGGATCGGGTGCAGGTAGCTGTAGGGCTGCGAACCCGACGATCGAGGGAGCGAGACGGGCAGGTGGCCCGAGGGCGAGACCTCGCCGCTGAGGATCGCGGCGATCGCGGCACCCCCCTCTTCGCCGGGGAAGAAGGTCTGCAGCGCCGCCGCGACGGCCCCCTCGCCCGAGAGCGCCCAGTCGATCGCGTACGGCCGGCCCGACAGGACGACGAGCACGACCGGGGTGCCCGTCGCGACGAGACGCTCGACGAGCTCGCGCTGCACGCCGGGCAGCTCGAGCGAGTCGGCGTCGTTCCCCTCGCCGACGGTGCCCCGGCCGAACAGGCCGGCCCGGTCGCCGACGGCGACGATCGCCACGTCGGCCGCGCGCGCGGCATCCTCCGCCTCGGCGAAGCCCGACCGGTCGTCGCCCTCGGCCTCGCAGCCGCGCACGACGGTGACGTCGGCGTCGGGCAGGGCATCGACGATGGATGCCGCGAGCGTCGGGATCTCGAATCCCATCGGCACGCCCGGGTGGTGGGCGAGAACGTGGTTGGCGAACGAGTAGCAGCCCATGAGCGCTTCCGAGCTGTCGCCGTTCGGCCCGATCACGGCGATGCGACGGGGCGATGCGAGGGGAAGGGTGCCGTCGTTGGTCAGGAGCACGACCGATTCCTCGGCGAGGCGACGGGCGACCGCGCGGTGCGCGGGCGAGTCGAGGTCGATGCTCGTCGGCGGCTCCTCGAAGGTCTCGTCGAGGAGCCCCAGCTCCTCCTTCTGGATGAGCACGCGACGCACGGCGCGATCGATGAGGGCCTCGTCGACCTGGCCCGCCCGAACGCGCTCGGCGAGGGGGCCGACGTAGGCGTCGCCCGTCGGGAGCTCGACGTCGATGCCGGCCTCGAGGGCGAGCTGCGCGGCCTCGCCGCGGTCGCGGGCGACGGCGTGCATCGTCTGGAGGAAGGCGACGGAGAAGTAGTCCGACACGACGGTGCCGTCGAAGCCCCACGTCTCGCGCAGGAGGTCGGTGAGGTAGGCGGGCGTCGCCGCCACCGGCACCCCGTCGATCTCGGCGTACGAGTTCATGACCGAGCGCACGCCGCCGTCGCGGACGGCCATCTCGAACGGCGGCAGGAAAACGTCGGCGATCTCGCGCGGTCCCGCGTGGACCGGCGCGTGGTTCCGGCCCGCCTGCGAGCCCGAGTACCCGACGAAGTGCTTCAGCGTCGCGTGGACCCCCGTGCTCTGAAGACCCCGCACATACGCGGTGCCGATCACGCCCACCACGTACGGATCCTCCGCGATGCACTCGTCGACGCGTCCCCAGCGGGGATCGCGGATGACGTCGAGCACCGGGGCGAGACCCTGATGGACGCCGAGCTCGCGCATCGACTCGCCGATAAGCGCCCCCATCTCCTCGACGAGCTCGGGGTCGAATGCCGCGCCCCACGCGAGAGGAGTGGGGAAGGTCGCCGCCTGCCACGCTGCCAGACCCGTCAGGCACTCCTCGTGCACGAGCGCGGGGATGCCCAGACGCGTCTCGCGGACCAGGCGGCGCTGCTCGTTCCACAACCACGCCGCCCGCTCGATCGGGTCGACGGGCCGCGTGCCGTAGACGCGGGTCAGCTGCCCGAGTCCGTGGACGGTCGCGTCGGCGTAGGCGGTCGACGACGCCATCTCGCCCGCCATCGGGGCGACGACCTCATCGCCCTGGTCGACCCAGAAGCCGACCAGCTGGGCCAGCTTCTCGTCGAGGGTCATGCGCGCGATCAGGTCGGAGACGCGCGTCGAGACGGAGATATCGGTGAGGGTCACGGTTCGTGCTTTCTCTACGGGGGATCAGCCCTTGACGGCGCCGGTCAGGCCGCCGACGATGCGGCGCTCGAACAGGCTGAAGAACGCCAGGGCGGGAAGCATCGACAGCGAGGTGAAGGCGAGAACCTTCGCGGTGTCGACCGAGTACTGCGAGGAGAACGCCTGCACGCCGAGCGGCAGGGTGAAGGTCGCCTCGTTGTTGAGGATGAACAGCGGAAGCAGGTAGCTGTTCCAGCTGCCGATGAAGGCCAGGATGCCGACCGTGATGACGCCGGGCACCGACAGGGGCAGCACCATCCGCCAGAAGAACGACAGGCGCCCGCATCCGTCGATGAACGCGGCCTCCTGGATCTCGTCGGGAATGGCCCGCAGGAACGGCACCAGGATGATGATCGTCATCGGCAGCGCGAAGGCGATCTGCGGCAGGATGATGCCCGCAAGAGAGTTCATCAGGCCCAGGTCGCGGATGACGATGTACAGCGGCGTGATCGCGACGGTGATGGGGAACATCAGGCCCGAGGCGAAGACGGCGTACAGCACCCCGCGGCCGCGGAACCGGTACCGGGCGAGGATGTAGCTGGCCATGAGCCCGAGCAGCACGGCGCCGATCGTCGTCGCGCCGGCGGCGATGGTGGAGTTGAGCACCTGCTGCCAGAACTGCGAGCCGGTGAGCACCGCCAGATAGTTCTCGATGTTCCACGGCGACGGCCACCCGGCGGGGTCGACGGTGATCTGGGCGTTGCTGCGGAAGCCGCCGATGATGATGTACAGCACCGGCGCGAGCATCAGCGCGATCACCACGAGGGCGACGAAGTACACGACGGGGCTGCCCCAGGGCAGGCGCTCCGTGCGGCGTCCGCGACGCCCTGTCGGTGCGGGCGCGACGATCGCGCGCGTGGCGGGGGAGGTGAGGGCGGTCATCGCTCCTGCTTCCCTTCGGTGATGGCCCCCGCGGTGTCGCGACGCAGCACGTAGCGCTGGTAGACGATCGCGACGACGAGGGAGATGAGGAAGATCACGACGGCGACGGCGTTTCCGAAGCCGTAGCTGCCGGCGTTGCGGCCGTTGACGACCATGTAGGTGGCCATCGTCGAGGTGCCGGCGGTCGACGCGACGTACTGACCCCAGATGATGTAGACGAGGTCGAACAGCTGCAGTGCGCCGATGATCGACAGGAACGCCCAGATGCGCAGGGTGGGGGCGAGCAGGGGCAGGGTGATCCGCCAGTGCATCTGCCAGTAGCCCGCGCCGTCGAGGGCGGCGGCCTCGTAGAGCTCGTCGGGGATCCCCTGGAGGCCCGCGAGGAAGAGGATGACGGCGAAGCCGACGTACTTCCAGGTCAGGATGGCCATGAGCGTCCAGATCGCGATCGAGGGATCGGCGATCCAGTCGCGCGTGAGCGCGCCCAGTCCGAGCTGCTCGAGGGCCCCGTTGAGGGCGCCCTGGGTCTGCAGCATGAGTCCGAAGCCCGTGCCGACGACGACCTCCGCGATGACGTAGGGCACGAAGATCAGCACGCGGATGAGCGACTGTCCTCGCATGCGGCGGTTGAGCAGCAGGGCGAGGAGGACCGCGACAGGACCCTGGAGCACGAGGGACGCCACGACGATGATCGCGTTGTGGCTGAGGGCCTCGACGAAGGTGGGGTCGGTGAGGATCGTGATGTAGTTCTGCAGGCCGACGAACTCGGTGGGCGGCCCGTAGCCCTGCCAGCGGAAGAAGCCGTAGTAGGCCGCCATCACCACGGGGAAGATGACGAACCCGACGAACATCACCAGGGCGGGGCCGACGAGCACCGCGATCTCGAGGCGACCCGACCAGCCCAGGCCTCGGCGGCGCCGGGAGGGCGAGGGCGTCGTGGAGACGCCCTCGCCCCGGGCCGCGAGATCCACGCCGTCGGCGGTGCCCGCCACGGCTGTCTCGCTGAGCGACATGATGCGGATCAGCCCTTCTTCGCTGCGTCGGAGACCGACTGGATCATCTGCTCGGGCGTGCTCTTGCCCGCCAGCAGGTCGACGACGGCGACGTTGAGCGCGTTGCCGACGTTCTGTCCGAGGACGGTGTCGAGCCACTGCGAGACGAAAGGAGCCTTGTTGTACGCGGCGAGGACCTCCTGGAGGTACTCCTCCTCGACCGCCTCCTGCGCGACCGAGTTCACCGGGGGAGCGTTGAAGGCCTTGTAGTAGGCCTCCTGCTGCTCGGCGCTGGCGAGGAAGTTCAGGAAGTCGGCGCACTCCTTCGGGGCCTTGGCCGAGCAGGAGTAGCCGTCGACGCCGCCCATGATCGAGCCGGGCTCGCCGGCGCCGCCCGACAGCTCGGGGAACGGGAACCATGCCAGGTCGGGGAGGGGCTGCTCGTCCGGCGTGAGCGAGGCGATGACGCCCGGGTTCCAGGCGCCCATCAGCTCCATGCCCGCCTGGTGGTTGGCGATGAGGCCCGCGCTGCTGCCGGCGCCCTGCTGAGCCGAGGTCGTGAGGTAGCCCTCGTTGAACGGCTGCAGCTGGGCGAAGTCGGCGAGGTCCTCGGCCGACTTCAGCCAGCACTCGTCGCTGAAGTCCTTCGAGTCGCCGGTCTCCTCGATCGTCTCCGGGCTGCACTCGCGCAGGGCGAAGTTGTAGAACCAGTGCGCCGCCGGCCAAGCATCCTTCGCGCCGAGGGCGATGGGGGCGATTCCGGCATCCTTGAGCTGCCCGACCACGGTCTCGAGATCGTCGATCGTCGCGGGGGCCTCGGTGATGCCGGCCTGCGTGAACAGGTCGGAGCTGTACCAGAAGCCGCTGGGGAGCACCGCGAGCGGCATCGCCCATACCTTGTCCTGGTAGGTCTCGGCCTTGAACGAGCCCTCGGAGATCTCTTCCTTGGCGGTGTCGCCGATGAGGTCGGTGAGGTCCATGAGCTGTCCGGCCTGCACCATGGCGGCCATCTTGCCGCCACCGCGCTGCAGGAAGATGTCGGGCGGGTCGCCCGCGTTGAGTGCGGTCTGGAGCTTGCCGTCCATGTCCTCGTTCTGAACGGACTGCATCGAGATCTTGACGTTCTCGTTCTCCGCCTCGAATGCGGCGATGGCATCCTTCCAGAACTGCTGGCCGGGGCCGGTCGTCGAGTTCTGCCAGAGCGTCATCTCGACGGTGCCGTCAGCGCTGCCTCCGTCGCCGTTGCCGCTGCAGGAGGTGAGGGCGAGGGCCCCCACCGCCAGGACGGCTGCCGTGACGGCCGCCTTGCGGCGAGCCGTGATGGTGCGTGCCATGTGATTCCTTCTCTCTTCGTTGAGTGGACATCTGCCGATGAGCGCGCCGCGGCCGGGCCCGGGCTGGGCTGCTCGAACCGCCGAGCGGCGATGCTCGGTGTCGTCGGACATTCGCTGGTGCTGTCGGACACCGAAAGTTTGCGCGGGCAACAAAGAGGTGTCAAACGTTTTCGAAAACGGTTTCCATTTCGGGCTAGCATGCGGTCATGGACCGACGACGACCCACCATCCACGACGTCGCGGAGCGTGCCGGCGTGTCCGTGTCGACCGTGTCGAAGGCTGTCAACGGCCGTTACGGGGTTGCGACGGCGACCGTGGATGCTGTGATGGCGGCCGTCGCGGAGCTCGGCTACGAGTCGAGCCTGATCGCCAGCAGCATGCGGTCGCGCTCGACCGGTGTGATCGGCGTGCTCGTCGCCGACTTCGAACCGTTCAGCGCCGAGATCCTCAAGGGGGTGGGCGAGGCGCTCCGCGACACGAGCTACGACCTGCTCGCCTACTCGGGGTCGCGCGGTGACGAAGAGGGGTGGGAGCGCCGGTCGCTGTCCCGCCTGAGCGGAACGCTGATCGACGGGGCGATCATGGTCACCCCGACCGTCGTCAAGGCGAGCGCCGACGTGCCGCTGGTCGCGATCGACCCGCACACCGGTCCGGCCGACGTCCCCATCGTCGAGAGCGACAGCTACGGAGGCGCCCGCGAGGCGACGGCCTACCTCATCGGCATGGGGCACACGCGCATCGGCTACATCGCCGGGCGCGCCGACCTGCGCTCGTCGATCGCACGTGACGCGGGGTATCGTCGGGCGCTCGCCGACGCCGGCATCCCGTTCGATGCGACCTACGTCGGTGCGGGGCGCTATCGCGAGGCGACGGTGCGCGAGGTCGCGATCGAGATGCTGTCGACGCCGAACCGGCCCACCGCGGTCTTCGCGGCGAACGACGTGTCGGCCATCGCGATCCTGCAGGTCGCCGCCGAGCTCGGGCTCGAGGTTCCCCGCGACCTGTCGATCGTCGGATTCGACGACATCCCCGAGGCGACGCGGCTTCCGGTCCCCCTCACGACGGTGCGGCAGCCGATGGGGCGGCTGGGCGCGGCCGCCGTCCAGATGCTGCTGGCCCTCATGCGCGGTGAGACTCCGCCGGCCACGCACCTGCGCCTCCCGACGAAGCTCGTCGCCCGGCAGACGACCGCGCCGCCGGTGCGGCAACGGGCCGGATGACGGCGTCGCACCGCGACGCGCTCTAGGCTGTGTGCGTGCTGCTGAGTGATCGCGACATCCGTGCCGGAATCGATCAGGGCCGCATCGGCCTCGACCCCTGGGATGCCTCGATGGTGCAGCCCTCGAGTGTCGATGTGCGCCTCGACCGGTACTTCCGGCTGTTCGACAACCACAAGTACCCCTTCATCGATCCGGCGCAGGACCAGCCCGAGCTGACCCGGCTGATCGAGGTCGAGCCCGACCAGCCGTTCATCCTGCACCCCGGCGAGTTCGCGCTGGGATCGACCTTCGAGCAGGTGCGCCTCGGCGACGACGTCGCCGCGCGCCTGGAGGGGAAGTCGTCGCTCGGCCGCCTCGGCCTCATCACCCACTCGACGGCCGGCTTCATCGACCCAGGGTTCTCCGGCCACGTGACGCTCGAGCTCGCCAACGTCGCGACCCTGCCGATCAAGCTCTGGCCCGGCATGAAGATCGGCCAGCTCTGCTTCTTCCAGCTCAGCTCGCCGAGTGAGAACTCCTACGGATCGGGCCCCTACGGCAATCGCTACCAGGGGCAGCGCGGGCCGACGGCATCCCGCTCGTTCCAGAACTTCCACCGCACCGACGTCGGCACGATCGACGCCGGGTCGCGCGGCGCCTGACACCGCGTGCGGCATGCACGACGGCCCCGAGGCTCGCGCCTCGGGGCCGTCGCAGGCGATGCCGCGGATCAGGCGGCGTCGCGTCCCGCCGCGAAGCCCGCGGTGAAGCCGCGCTCGAAGGCGTGCTCGCCGCGGTGCGCGTGGTCGCCGCGGTGCGCGTGGTCGCCGCGGTGCGGGTGCTCGCCGAAGCGCGGGCCGCAGCCGTGACCGCGACCGAAGCCGTGCCCGAAGCCGTGTCGACCACGAGGGCCGAATCGGCGCGGTGAGGTCTCGTCCCAGCCGAGCCCGCGGGCGATCGCCTCGAGTGAGGCGACGGTGGTGGCGTAGTCCTCCTCGGTGACGGTGCTGCGCACGCGGTCGCGCACGCCGCTCACGAGCGCGTGGATGCGGTCGCGTTCGCGCCGTCCGTCGTCGGTGATGATCCAGGCCCCGTCGCGCTCGGCGGCCCAGCCGCGAGCGGCGAGCGACCGGACGCGCTTGCCGCCCCGCTGCACGCGCTCGGCGAGCTCGGGGATGTCGCGCTCTCCGGCCAGGACATTGAGCACCGCCCAGTCGCGGCGGTCGAGCCCTTCGGCCGACAGAGTCCGATGCATCTCGGACGACAGGGCCGTCTCGGCGGCGCGCATCCAGAAGGTCAGCGGCCGCGTACCCGGGTGGGGAGTCTCGGAGGTGTTGTCGTGGGTGTTCATGGTGTTCCCTTCGTGGGCCGGTGCGTCCAACCCGAGATGTATGTCATTTGTCATGTACATGCACTATGACATGTAGCTCAGGTGCATGTCAAGTCGCATGTATTCTCGAAGCATGACGGCCGCCGACGACCCGCAGATCGATGCCATCGCCGATGCCCTCGGTCGCCTCCGCGGACTGCGGCGGCCCGGGCCGGGCATCGAGCGCGGGCCGCACACGCACGGGGGGCTCGGCGCCCACGCCGGGCATGGCCCGCACGGACATCGCGGCGGCCCGTTCGCCGAGGGGCGCGGCCGGATGGCGGGGCTTGCGCGCCTGCGGATGCTCGAGGTGCTCGTCGCGGCATCCCATCCGCTCACCGTCAGCGAGATCGGCGAGGCGATCGGTGTCGACCAGCCGCGTGCCTCGCGACTCGTCCAGCAGGCGGTCGACCTCGGCCTGGTGCGTCGGGAGGCCGACCCCGACGATGCCCGCCGCACCCGCATCGCGCTCACCGACGAGGGGCGCCGATTCGCGCAGAGTGTGCGGGGTGAGCGTCGCGCTGCCCTCGGCAGCGCGCTGGACGGGTTCACCGACGACGAGCGCTCCGAGCTGGCCCGACTGCTCACCAAACTCGCCGACGCCTGGCCGCGCCCCTGACGCATAGCCGCTGTCGCCGCCGCGGGCAACTGGCCTTCCCCGCTTTGCGTCGCGCCGGTATCCTGTCACCCTGGTTCGGTGAGCACCGACAATCAGCCCTCTCCCGCAGAACGCATAGCCGCGGTGTCCACCCCGGGCACGATCGCCCGCTGGGTGTTCTGGCCCGCCGCGGTGGTGATCGTCGGGTTCAGCGCCTTCGCGATCATCTTCCCCACCACGGCCGAGTCGTTCTTCGGCGCCATCCAGACCTCGATCGTCGACTCGTTCAACTGGTACTACGTCCTCATCGCCGCTTTCTTCGTCGGCTTCGCGATCTTCGTGGGCTTCAGTCGCTTCGGCGACATCAAGCTCGGGCGCGACGATGACGAGCCCGAGTTCTCGACGGGCTCGTGGTTCTCGCTCCTCTTCGCCGCGGGCATGGGCATCGGCCTCGTCTTCTACGGCGTGAGCGAGCCCCTCAGCCACTTCGTCGACCCGCGTCCGGGTGTGACCGGCACCGAGCAGCAGCTCGCGCAGAGCGCTCTGACGCAGACCTACCTGCACTGGGGCGTGCACGCCTGGGCGATGTACGTCGTCGTCGGGCTCGCCCTCGCGTACGCGATCCACCGTCGCCGCCGCCCGATCTCGATCCGCTGGGCGCTCGAGCCCCTGCTCGGCAACCGTGTCCGCGGCGCCGCCGGCAACGTCATCGACGCGGTCGCCCTCGTCGGCACGCTGTTCGGCGTCGCGACGTCGCTCGGACTCGGCGTCATGCAGATGGGGTCGGGGCTCGAGTTCATCGGCCTCCCGCCGCTCAATGACGCGATGCTCATCGGGCTCATCGCGATCGTGTCGGTCTTCGTGCTGTTCTCGGTGCTGTCGGGCGTGACGAAGGGGATGAAGTGGCTCTCCAACTTCAACCTCATCGTCGCCGGTCTTCTGCTGCTGTTCCTGCTCTTCGTCGGCCCGACGCAGTTCCTCCTGCGCGAATGGGTGCAGTCCATCGGCGCGTACATCCAGGACTTCATCGGTCTCTCGTTCACGGTCAGCGCTCTCCAGGGGGCGGCCGGCGAGGCCTGGCAGGCGCAGTGGACGTCGTTCTACTGGGGCTGGTGGATCTCGTGGGCGCCCTTCGTCGGCATCTTCATCGCGCGCGTCAGCAAGGGGCGCACGGTGCGCCAGTTCGTCGCGGGCGTTCTGCTCGTTCCCACGTTGATCGGCATCCTGTGGTTCGCCGTCCTCGGCGGCTCGGCGCTGTACCGCGAGCTCGAGCAGCCCGGATCGATGCTCGCCGCCGACGGGTCGGTGAACCTGCAGGGCGCCCTGTTCCAGCTGCTCGAAGGGCTGCCCGCCGGTGGTGTGCTGACCATCGGTGCCATCGTCCTGATCGCGGTGTTCTTCATCACCTCGGCCGACTCGGGGGCGCTCGTCATGGGCATGATCGCGACGGGCGGCAATCCCGAGCCGCCGCGCTGGGTGCGCACCTTCTTCGTCGTCATCACCGCCGCGCTCGCGAGCGCGCTCCTGCTGGCCGGAGGCCTGCAGGCGCTACAGACGGCGGCGATCCTCATCGCCCTGCCGTTCTCGATCGTGATGCTGCTGATGTGCTGGTCGACGGTGCTCGCCTTCCAGCGGGAACGTCGCGCTTACGCCCGCGCCGAGCGCGCGCAGTTCATCGAGCGCATCGGCGACCACTACGGGCTCGAGGTCGAGGAGCCGAACGAACGGGGAGTGCGCTTCCCGTGGATCGTCGGCAGGCGCGGCTGACACAGCTGCCGCGAATCGTCAGTGAACCGTCTCGAAGGCGCCGAGCACGACCGCTCGGCGCCTTCGTCGTACGCTGGGCGGATGCTCCCGGTGTCTTCCGCCCGTCTGACCGATGTTCCCGCCGAAACGCTCTACCGCCTGCTCTGGCTGCGCGTCAGCGTCTTCGTCGTCGAGCAGGCCGCTGCCTATCCGGAGCTGGACGGCCGCGACCTCGAGCCCGACACCGAGCTCTTCTGGATCGAAGACGACGGGCGGGTGCTGGCGACGCTCCGGCTGCTTCGCGATGCCTCGGGGAACGCCCGCATCGGCCGAGTGGCGACCGCGGCCGACGCGCGCGGCCGCGGTCTGTCTGCGCAGCTCATGCGCGCGGCGGTCGAGCGCGCCGGGGAGCGGTGGCCCGGTGCCGCGATCGACCTCGATGCGCAGAAGCACCTCGCCGACTGGTACGGGAGGTTCGGGTTCGCGATCAGCGGGGCGGAGTTCTCCGAGGACGACATCCCGCACGTCCCCATGCAGCGTCCCGCCTGAACCTGCTCAGCGGATGCGGGCCTGTCTCGGCAGTCGCACGAACAGCAGCAGCACGAGTCCGAGGAGCAGCACCACCGCGATGCCCAGGACGCCCCAGATGATGCTGCCGAACCAGGCGATGAACAGCGCCCACATCGCGGGGGAGAGGAAGCTCGCGACGCGTCCGGTCGTGGCGTAGAGGCCGAAGATCTCACCCTGCATGCCGGGAGGCGTCACACGGGCCAGTAGCGAACGGCTGGCGGCCTGCGCCGGGCCCACGCACCCCGAGAGGATCAGTCCGGCGATCCAGAACACGATCGATCCGGCATCCTGCAGGACGAACAGCAGCACGGCCACGGCGATGAGGCCCGACAGGGTCGCGACGATCACGGCGCGTGCCCCGAACCGGTCGTCGAATCGTCCGGCGACGATGGTGGACGCGCCGGCGACGAGGTTCGCGGCGATGCCGAAGATCATGACCTCCGTCGCCGAGAACCCGAACGCGCGTGCCGCCAGGACGCCGCCGAAGGCGAAGACGCCCGCCAGGCCGTCGCGGTACACCGCGCTCGCCAGGAGGAACCAGAACGTCGGGCGTTCCGTGCGGTACAGGCGGACGATGTCGGCCACCAGGTGCGCGTACGCCGCGAAGAAGCCGACCTTCTCCGTGGTGTGGGGCGCGGAGCGCTCGGGCACGTTCAGCATCAGCGGGATGGCGAAGACGATCGTCCACACGCCGCAGCCCACGGCGATGAGCCGGTAGGCGAGACCGTTGCTGGTGTCCATCCCGAACCAGTCGGCGAAGGTGAGGGCGACCACGAGGGCCAGGGCGATGATGCCGCCGATGTAGCCGAGGCCCCAGCCCAGACCGCTGACCCGTCCGATCGTGCGGGGGGTCGAGACCTCGACGAGCATGGCGTTGTAGTTGACGCCCGCGATCTCCGAGACGACGGCGCCGAGAGAGAGCACGATCGCGCCGTACCAGAAGAAGGCCGGGTCGGCGAAGGTGAAGAACAGGGCGAACTGCAGCAGCGCGAGGACGACGGTGAACACCCCGAGCCATCGCTTCTTCCGCCCCGACCGGTCGGCGGTCTGTCCCAGCACGGGGGCGAGCAGCAGGATCAGGATGCCGGCGGCGGTCGAGGCGACGCCGTAGCCGCTCGCCAATTCGGCCAGCGCCGCCTCCTTCACCGGGTCGGTGTCGGGCAGCGCCGCGATGTCGGCGGGGAGGAACGAGTCCGAGACGAGGAACAGCGACGCGAAGACGAACGTGAGGATGACGGAGTTGAAGGGCTGCGTCGCCCAGTCCCAGAGCGCCCACGACACGACGGCCTTGCGGGGGATCGGCTGCTCGTCGACGTCGCGGGTCCGCATGGCGGCGATGCGCCCGAGTGCCTGCGTGTCGGCGGCCGTCGGAGGCGCCGGCACGCCGGGATCGGATGCCTGCGGGGAGCGGCCCGCGCCGGGTGGGTCGGTCTCGGGTGACATGCCGGGCACGCTACGACCTCTCCGTGAACACTCGGTGCCGCCGGTCGGCGGCGCGTCGCGTCATCGCGACGGGGTCAGCGTATCCGTCGCCGGGCGGGGGAGCGTGCTTTTCAGTCGCGACGCGCGAACCGGTAGCCGATGCCGCGCACCGTCTCGATCCAGCGGCCCGTACGGCCGTCGTCGCCGAGCTTGCGCCGCAGGTTCATCAGGTGGACCTCGACCGCGTGGAGATCATGTCCGCTGACGTGTTCGCCGTGGGCGCCGCTCTGCCGGCGCAGCATGAGCGCGATCCACGCCTTCTCGATGACGTCGCCGGGGCGCTGCATGAGCGCCTGCAGGACGTCGAACTCGGAGCGTGTGAGATCCAGCGACCGGCCGTCGAGCTCGACGCGGCGCGAGCCGGGGTTCAGCCGCAGCCCGCCGGCTTCGAGCCACGCCCCCGGCGCCGCCTCGCCGGGCTGGAGGGCGCGGGGGCGGCGCATCAGGGCGTCGATCCGGGCGCGCAGCTCGTAGGGGCGCCAGGGTTTGATGACGTAGTCGTCGGCACCGCTGCGGAACCCCTCGACCGTCGCGGTCTCGTCGTCGACGGCGCTGATGATCAGCACGTACCCGTCGTGGAACGCCCGGATGCGGCGGACGGCCTCGAACCCGTCGATCCCGTCGAGCTTGACGTCGACGGTAGTGAGGTCGGGGCGCAGCAAGCGCACCGCGTCGACGCCGGCCGGGCCGTCGGGGAAGGCATGCACGGCGAAGCCGTGCTGTTCGAGGGTCTGAGTCAGCAGGTGACGGAGGTCGTCGTCATCCTCGATGACGACAGCGCTGCGAGTCATGAGCGCCTCCGTGCGCGCGGGAACGCTCGGCGACCGCCCATCGCGGGCTCGATGTCGACGAGAGGCGAGTTCGGGTTCACGCTTCTTGTCATGGGTGGACTCAACATATAGCGCTCCCCTGGGAGGATCCGATGATGCCGCCTCAGGCTTACTCAGCTTTTCCTCAGTCCATCGTCATGCGGCTGACGCTGCTTATCGTCGAACTTGATACGACCAGACTCAAGTTCTCTTGACAGGGTTTTCCGGCGCGAGTACAGTTGAGTCATCGCGGCTCAGGTTGGGCCGCCGCAGACTTCCGATCCATTCGAACCGCAAGTAAGGAGACAACTCATGGCACGTGCAGTGGGTATCGACCTGGGCACGACGAACTCCGTCGTGGCCGTCCTCGAGGGCGGCGAGCCCAAGGTCATCGCCAACGCCGAAGGGCTCCGTACGACCCCCTCGGTCGTCGCGTTCACCAAGGACGGCGAGGTCCTCGTCGGTGAGACCGCCAAGCGGCAGGCCGTCACCAACGTCGACCGCACGCTGACCTCGGTCAAGCGCCACATGGGCACCGACTGGAAGACCCAGTCGATCGACGGCAAGGCGTACACGCCGCAGGAGATCTCGGCCCGTATCCTCCAGAAGCTCAAGCGCGACGCCGAGCAGTACCTGGGTGACACGGTGACGGACGCCGTCATCACCGTCCCCGCGTACTTCAACGACGCCGAGCGCCAGGCCACCAAGGAGGCCGGCGAGATCGCGGGTCTCAACGTCCTGCGCATCATCAACGAGCCGACGGCCGCCGCGCTCGCCTACGGTCTCGACAAGGGCAAGGAGGACGAGCTCATCCTCGTCTTCGACCTCGGTGGCGGAACCTTCGACGTCTCGCTGCTCGAGGTGGGCAAGGACGACGACTTCTCGACCATCCAGGTGCGCGCCACCGCCGGTGACAACCGCCTCGGTGGTGACGACTGGGACCAGCGCATCGTCCAGTACCTGATCAAGCAGTTCAAGGACACGACCGGCGTCGACGTCTCCGGCGACAAGATCGCGCTGCAGCGCCTCAAGGAGGCCGCTGAGCAGGCGAAGAAGGAGCTCTCGAGCTCGCAGTCGACCTCGATCAACCTGCCTTACCTCTCGCTCACCGACTCGGGCCCCGTCTCGTTGTCCGAGACGCTGTCGCGCGCGAAGTTCGAGGACCTCACCAAGGACCTGCTCGACCGCACGAAGAAGCCGTTCGAGGACGTCATCCGCGAGGCCGGCATCAAGGTCGGCGACATCGACCACGTCGTGCTCGTGGGTGGTTCCACCCGTATGCCCGCCGTGTCGGAGCTCGTGAAGAAGGAAGCCGGCAAGGAGCCCAACAAGGGCGTGAACCCGGACGAGGTCGTCGCCGTCGGCGCCGCCCTGCAGGCCGGCGTCCTCAAGGGCGAGCGCAAGGACGTCCTCCTCATCGACGTGACCCCCCTGAGCCTCGGCATCGAGACCAAGGGCGGCATCATGACGAAGCTCATCGAGCGCAACACCGCCATCCCCACCAAGCGCAGCGAGACCTTCACGACCGCCGACGACAACCAGCCGTCGGTCGCCATCCAGGTCTTCCAGGGCGAGCGCGACTTCACCCGCGACAACAAGCCGCTCGGCACGTTCGAGCTCACGGGCATCGCACCGGCGCCCCGCGGCATCCCGCAGGTCGAGGTCACCTTCGACATCGACGCGAACGGCATCGTTCACGTCTCGGCGAAGGACAAGGGCACCGGCAAGGAGCAGTCGATGACGATCACCGGCGGCTCGTCGCTGCCGAAGGACGACATCGAGCGCATGGTGCGCGAGGCCGAGGAGCACGCGGCAGAGGACAAGAAGCGCCGCGAGGCCGC
Organism: Microbacterium sp. AISO3; assembly: GCF_002204305.1. NCBI lineage: Bacteria > Bacillati > Actinomycetota > Actinomycetes > Micrococcales > Microbacteriaceae > Microbacterium > Microbacterium sp. AISO3. The sequence continues at coordinate 43,071 of NZ_NHRF01000007.1, forward strand.
CGAGGTCCGCAACCAGGCCGAGACCCTGTCGTACTCGATCGAGAAGCTGATCGCCGACAACGCCGACAAGCTCCCCGAGGACGTCAAGTCCGAGGTCCAGGGCGACGTCGACGCGCTGAAGACCGCGCTCGCGGGCGATGACGACGAGGCCGTGAAGACCGCGTTCGAGAAGCTCAACGCATCGCAGGGCAAGCTCGGCGAGGCGATCTACGCGCAGGGTCAGGCCGACCAGGCGCCGGGAGCCCCGACCGACGCTCCCACCGGTGACACCGGTGCGGCGGCATCCGATGAGGACGTCGTCGACGCCGAGGTCGTCGAAGACGAGGACGAGAAGAAGTAATCATGACCAACAAGGACTTCGAAGAGCCGCACGGCGAAGACGAGGTCCTCGGCGGGAAGGGGTCGGACGCCCAGGCGTCCGGCCCCGACGCGCACGAGGCCTCCGAAGCATCGGATGCCGCCGACGCTGCGGCTGCGGACGACGAACTGACCATCGACGACATCCTCGGAGCGACGCAGTCCGACGAGGCGGCCGTCGCCGAGGCGCCGGCCGAGGAGCACGACCTGCTGCTCGACCTCAAGCGCGTGCAGGCCGAGTACGCCAACTACCGTCGGCGTACCGAGGACCAGCGCGAGGCCGAGATCGAGCGCGCCAAGGGGTCGGTCGCCAAGGGGCTGCTGCCCGTGCTCGACGACCTCGACCGTGCCGACAAGCACGGTGACCTCGTCGAGGGATCGCCGCTCGCTGTGATCGCGGACAAGCTCCGCGGGGTCGTGGCGCGCTTGGGTGTCGAGTCCTACGGCGCCGCCGGCGACGCCTTCGACCCGCAGCAGCACGAGGCGATCTTCCAGGCGCCCACCCCGGGCACGGCCGAGCCGACGATCCTCGAGGTCGTCGAGGTCGGCTACCGCCTCGGCAGCATCGAGCTGCGTCCGGCGAAGGTCGTCGTCGCCGTGCCGGCCGAATAGGAGGCAACGACATGGCCAGTCAGGACTGGTTCGACAAGGACTTCTACAAGGTGCTGGGCGTCTCCAAAGACGTCTCCGACAGCGACCTGAAGAAGACCTACCGCAAGCTCGCGCGCAAGTACCACCCCGACTCGACGCAGGGCGACCCCGCGGCCGAGGCGAAGTTCAAGGAGATCAGCGAGGCGTACTCCGTGCTCTCCGACAAGGAGCAGCGTGCCGAGTACGACCAGATCCGGGCGATGGGGTCGGGCAGCGCCCGCTTCACCGCGGGTGGCCAGGGCGCCGGTGGCTTCGAGGACGTCTTCAGCGCCTTCAACCAGGGTGCGCGGGGCGGCGCCGGAGCGCGCGGCGCCGACTTCGACGACATCTTCGCGATGTTCAACCAGCAGACCGGGCGGTCCAGTCGCTTCGGGTCGGGCGGCTTCGGCCGCTCGACCGGAGGGTTCCAGGGCTTCGGCGGCCCGCAGCGCGGCGCCGACGTCACGGCGCGGACGACGCTCGACTTCGCCACGGCGGTTCGCGGCGACACCGTCACGCTCCAGGGCGAGGACGGCAAGCCGTTCAAGGTGAAGATCCCGGCCGGGGTCAAGGACGGGCAGAAGATCCGGCTGCGCGGTCGCGGGCGTCCCTCGCCCGATGGCGGAGAGCCGGGCGACATCGTCGTGAGCGTGACCGTCCGGCCGCATCCGGTGTTCACGCGCGACGGACTCAACCTCCGTGTCGTGGTGCCGGTGACCTTCACCGAGGCAGCCCTCGGTGCCACGATCGAGGTACCGACACTGGGCGGCGACCCCGTCAAGCTGCGGGTCGCGCCCGGCACCCCGTCGGGTCGCGTCCTGCGGGTCAAGGGGCGCGGCGTGAGCACGTCCAAAGGCACGGGCGACCTTCTGGCGGAGGTTCAAATCGCCGTTCCCGCCCATCTCGACGAGGAGGCCCGAGCGGCCCTCGAACGTTTCGCGGAGGTCGAGCCCCGCGAGAACCCCCGCGCCGACCTGATGAACAAGGCGCGCGGCTGATCCACCCGCTGCTCGCTCGCCGTCCCCGATCCCACGGAACGGGGCGGCGGGCTGGACGGCGACACCCGCGACGCCCAGGAGGTGACCAACCATGGCTGAAGACGACATCGACGAGGACGCCCCGATCTTCGCGATCGCGGCCGCGGCGGAGCTCGCGGCCATGCACGCGCAGACCCTCCGGCAGTACGACCGGCTGGGCCTCGTGGTGCCCGGGCGCACGCAGGGAGGATCGCGTCGATACTCGCTGCGTCACATCCGGCAGCTGCGAGAAGTGGCGCGGATGTCTGCGGAGGGCATCAGCCTCCCCGCCATCGCGCGCATCTTGGAGCTCGAGAACGAGGTCGCTGGGCTCCGCCGCGAGGTGCGCGACCTCGAGCAACGACTGCGCGACGAGATGCAGCAGCGTCCCGGTGCGCGGGTCTTCGCCGCCGGCGCCACCGGCGCGGTCGTGACCCTACGTCACGGCGCGCGCGTGCGCCGGGCGACCGAGGTCGTGCTCTACCGCCGCCCCTCCGACCCGCCCGCGGGGGAGTGACCCCCCGTCGACTCGCCACGAACTGTGGATCCGGCCGCCCGGCATCCTCAGTTCCTGGCGAGTCGACGTCGTGCGCGACGTCGTGCGCGACGGTGGGGATCAGGCGGGTGGGAGGCGGAGGGTGCCAGCCGACTCGTCGAGGGTCAGGTCGTCGACGACGCGGAGCGAGCGGGCGAGGTGATCGAGCTCGTCCAGAACCGTTCCCACGCGCTCGCGGTCGCTGCACACGGCCGAGAGCGTCACGAGATGCGTCCCGGTGTCCCACGTGTACGAGACGAACGGCGGCGTCCGCGGATCGGGCGGCAGCGTCATCACGAGCTTCTCGCCCGCCCCGAGGTAGGGGGAGCGGAAGTCCTCGGTGTCGTCGTACTCCATCGGCATCATCGCCCGCGCGGTGCGTACCTGCGGCGTCGCTTCCTGCATCTGCGCGAGCACGACGACCAGCTCGGGGTCGGCCTTCCACATCCAGGCCCGTACGCGCCCGTTCGCGCGGCGCATGAGCATCGGCACGGCCTGGCTCGCAGCCCACGCCGCGAAGCGCCCGCCCGGGCGCGGCGCGGCGCCGATCGCGGCGTTCGCCTGGCTCAGCAGCATCCCGATGGCGCGCTTGCGGGCGCGGCGTCCGGAGAATCCGAATGATTCGGTGACGGGTACCCAGCGGGCGGGATCGGCATCGGCTTCGAGTCGGGCCATGACCACAGCCTAGGGATGCCGCCTGGGTGCTCGCCCCCGTCTGCCGCGCAGCCCGCGGCGCAGGCCCGTGCCGCTCGGTTTTCCCCAACGCCGCACCGCCTCCCGGAAGCCCCAAGACCGCTCGGGTAAGCTCGGGCCCGCCGCGTCGGCCACAGCCGGCGGCACTCCGCCGTACAGATTGGGCCTGACCCGTGACCGAATCCACGACGACCGAGGGTGTTCCCGCCGACAGTACGCGCGCGCCCCTGACCATCGTGATGGGCGCCGACACCTTCGCCCCCGACGTCAATGGCGCCGCCCGTTTCGCCGAGCGGCTCTCCGCCGGCCTGGCCGCCCGCGGTCACGACGTGCACGTCGTGACGCCGAGCGTGAAGCACTCGCAGTCGGGCATCTTCACCGAGAACATCGAGGGCGCCGACCTCACCGTCCACCGCCTGCCCGGGTGGCGCTGGTACCCGCACGACTGGCTGCGCTTCGTACTGCCCTGGCGCTCGAAGCACTACGCACGGCGCGTGCTCGACTCGGTCAAGCCCGACGTGGTCCACAGCCAGTCGCACATCGTCATCGGGCGCGGACTCACGCGCGAGGCGCGCAAGCGCGGCATCCCCGTCGTCGCGACCAACCACGTCATGGCCGAGAACGTCATCGACTTCACGACGCTCCCGCCGTTCCTCGACAAGATCATCATCAAGCTCTGCTGGGACGACGCCAAGCGCACGTTCCTGATGTCGCGTGCCGTGACCACGCCGACACGCAAGGCCGCGGAGTTCCTCGAGGGCACGATCGACATCTCGGGCGTCATCCCGATCAGCTGCGGCATCGACAAGCGCAACTACACCCCCGACCTCACCCCGCGCGAGCACCGCCGCATCCTGTTCGTCGGGCGCCTCACGACCGAGAAGCACGTCGAGGTCACCCTGAAGGCCGTCGCCAAGCTCGCCCCCGAGCTCGACGTCCACTTCGACATCGTCGGCGGCGGCGACCAGCGCCGGAACCTCGAGCAGACCGCGCAGCAGCTCGGCATCAGCGACCGCGTCACGTTCTATGGGCGTACCGACGAGGCCGACCTGCGGGCGGCCTACACGCGGGCCGACGTCTTCGCGATCGCGTCGATCGCCGAGCTGCAGTCGATCGCGACGATGGAGGCCATGGCCTCGGGGCTGCCCGTCGTCGCGGCGGATGCCGTCGCCCTGCCGCACCTCGTCCAGTCCGGTGTGAACGGCTACCTCTTCGAGCCCGGCAACGTCGACGATCTCGCCGACAAGCTGCGCCGGGTGCTCACCGCCTCTCCCGAGGAGTACCTGCGGATGCAGCAGGCCTCGCTCGACGGTGTCGAGATCCACGACATCGAGCGCACCCTCGACACTTTCGAGAAGCTCTACCGCGGCGAGCCGCTCGACGCGTGACGATGCGGCTCTTCTTCGACGCGCGCTACATCCGCACCGACTTCCACGACGGCATCAGCCGCTTCTCGCACGAGCTCGCGCACGCCGTCTTCGCGGCGGCCCCCGCCGAGGACGTCGAGGTCACGTTCATCGTGCACGACCCCGCGCAGGTTCCCTTCCTGCCGGAGGGGGCACCGCACGTCGTGCTGCACGCCCCCACGTCGATGCTCGAGCCGTTCGCGGCCCTGCGGCTGAACCGGCATCGGCCCGACGTGGTCTACTCACCCATGCAGACGATCGGCGCGCTCGGCCGGCGGTTCGCCCTCATCCTGACGCTTCACGACACGATCTACTACCGTCACCGCACGCCGCCCCGCGATCTGCCGTGGTTCGTGCGCCTGGGCTGGCGGCTCTTCCACCTCTCGTACGCGCCCCAGCGCGCCACGCTCAACGCCGCGGACCTCGTCGCGACCGTCAGCGAGACGAGCAAGCGGCAGTTCGCCGACGTGAAGCTGACCAAGCGCGAGGTGGTCGTCCTCCCCAACGCTCCGCAGCGTCTGGCGGATCTCGCGCCGTCGACGGCGATGCCGGGAGCCGCCAAGCCGCGCAACATCGTCTACATGGGCTCGTTCATGCCCTACAAGAACGTCGAGACGCTCGTCCGCGCGATGCAGTGGCTGCCCGGTCGTACGCTGCACCTGCTGAGCCGGATCTCCGACAGCCGGCGCGCCGAACTCGAGAAGCTCGCGCCCCCCGACGCCCGTATCGTCTTCCACGGCGGGGTGACGGATGCCGAGTACGCGGCCCTCCTGGCCGATGCGGGCACGCTCGCGACGCTGAGTCTGGACGAGGGGTACGGGCTGCCGATCGCCGAGGCGCTCGCGTTGGGGGTGCCGGCGGTGGTCAGCGACATGGAGATCTTCCACGAGGTCGGTGGTGACGGTGCGCTCTACGTGCCGCCCCGCGACCCGCGCGCGTTCGCGGCGGCCGTCGAGTCGCTCGACGACGATGCCGCTCGTGCGGCGCTGGTCGCGGCGGGTCGTGCCCACATCGCCCGGTTCACCTGGGCGGAATCGGCGTCGCGACTGCTCGCGGCATCGCGTCGCGCCCGTGCGCTCCGCGCCCGCTGACCTCGGCTGATCCCTCGACGCGGCGCCGGCTGGCGGTGGGGCGCGTCGGGGCGGCCTCGTCCCGCGGCGGCACGCGCGTCGCGTCGGTGGGCACTCGGCGGTAGCCGTCGCGCGCGACGACTGCGAGGGTGCCCGTCACCGCGGCGATGACGACGAGGGCGACGGCGAGAAGAAGCATGTCGGAATCCATGGCAGAAACGCTACGATGGGCGTCATCCTGCCGATACTGGCGGAGATGACGGTATTCGGAGGATTCCTGCCATGCACACGGTCGCCTGCGTCGTCCAGCCCGGATTCGCACCGTTCGAGTTCGGCCTCGCCTGCGAGGCGTTCGGTCTCGATCGCAGCGACGAGGGGATTCCGAACTTCGACTTCCGGGTCGTGGCGCCCGACCCCGGCGTGGTTCCGGCCAACCTCGCGTTCTCGCTGAACGTCGACGCGGGACTCGAGTTCGCCGACGAGGCCGACCTGGTGATCATCACGCCCATTCCGCGCGAGAGCTGGGATGCCGTCGACGAGCGAGTCACGGCGGTGGTTCGCCGCGCGGTCGAACGCGGGGCGTGGGTGCTCACGGTCTGCAGCGGCGCGTTCGCCGTGGCGGCGGCGGGTGTGCTCGACGGCAAGCGCGCCACGACGCACTGGCGCTACGCCGAGACCATGGCGCGCATGTATCCGCTCATCGAGGTCGACCCCGACGTGCTCTACGTGCAGTCCGACCGGATCATCACGTCGGCTGGCACCGCGGCCGGGCTCGACGCCTGCCTGCATCTGTTGCGGATCGAGCTCGGTGCCGAGGCGGCGAACACGATCGCCCGACGGATGGTCGTCCCGCCTCTCCGCGACGGCGGTCAAGCCCAGTTCATCGCCCGTCCTCTTCCCGAGGCGGCGTCGCTCTCGCTTGCGCCTATCACCGACTGGATGATCGCGAACCTCGACCTCGACCTCTCCGTCGACCTCCTCGCATCGCGCGCTCACATGTCGCCCCGGACCTTCGCGCGGCGGTTCAAGGCCGACTACGGCACGACGCCGGCGGCGTGGCTCGGGCGGCAGCGGATCCTGCGGGCCCAGCGCCTGCTCGAGCGCACCGACCTCGGGCTCGACCAGATCGCGGCCGACAGCGGATTCGGGTCGGCATCCGTCCTGCGCCAGAACTTCGCCCGGGCCCTGGGGCTCAGCCCGAGTGCGTATCGGGCGCGGTTCGCGTGCACACCCGAGGCGGTAGGAGCCGGTGTTCGCTCGACGCGGGAGGGCGTGCCGGATGTCGCTGCAGCGGAGCCGCGCTCCCTCGATGCGGCCGTCGCATGAGTGCAGCGCCGGTAGCTCACCGAGAGCTGCGCTCGGCCCGACGGGCTCTCGCGTGGGTGTGGCTCAGTGGGCCCGCATCGCTCGCGCTGATGACGGTCGGCGTCTTCGGCGCCGCCTATCTGATCGCCACGGTTCCGGGGGCGGGGCCGCTGACAGCGGAATCGTGGCACCATGCGCTCGAAGCGGTCGCCGCCGCGGGGGAGGTGGGGCTGCACGACTTCTTCGGCATCGCCGCCGTGGTGGCGACATTTCTCGTCGCGGCGGCCGCCGCTACGGCGTTCGGAGCCGAAGAGCAGTCGATGGCAGTGGTGACGAGGCAAGCGCTCTTCGGGTGCATCGTGGTGGGCGCCCTCCTTTTGGGCTTCCTTGCCGTGCTCACGGTGCCGGTGGCCGTCGTCACGCCGTCCGAGACGCCCCGGATCGTGGTGGTGCTGGCGCTGACGTGGATGGCGCTCCTCCTGACGCGGGCGGTGGAACGAGTCGCGGACGGTCGCGAGCGGAAGCGTCGTGCGCAGATCGCCCACGAGCGAGCCCGCGTTTATGGTGTCTCGGCCATTACGAGTGCGCCGCGTTCTCCCTGGGTCGCGACGGTGGCCCAGTTCGTTCTTCCGTTCATGATCTGGATGGGGGTGGCTGCCGCGATCTTCGTCGTCGGCCGGCTGCTCGATCAGCCGTGGTGGCAGAGTCTCGTGGGGATCGCCTGCGCCATCTACTACCCCAATCTGGTGCTCAGCGTCGTCTGGCGGGCGACGGCGGACCTGTCGCAACGCCCGGAGCTTCGGATCGCCGTGCAGGGGCTCGGGATCACGCTCGCCATCGGTTCGGCCCTTGCGCTCGCGCTGTCACTAGCCTCGGTGGAATTCCTGCGCCCGATCGGATGGTCATGCGCGCTCTTCACCGTGCTGCACGCTGTCGCCCTTTTCTTGCGAACCCGGCCTCGTCTTGCCCTGCTCGCGCATATCGAGACCCGTGTTACGCAGCGGTCTCTAGCGGCCTCGGCCGCGGGGGCGGCGGCGGGGGCCGTAGCGCCCTGAGCCTCGCGGTGATAAACTTGAGTCAGACAGGCTCAAGTTTGAGCCGAGAGATTTCAGGAGAGACATGAACGCCACGCAACAGCCCGGACAGGAGGAGGCGCAGAGCGCCCTCGAGCAGTTCGGCATCAACCTCACCGACCGTGCCCGCCAGGGGAAGCTCGACCCGGTCATCGGGCGTGACAGCGAGATCCGCCGCGTCAGCCAGGTGCTCACGCGGCGCACGAAGAACAACCCGGTCCTCATCGGCGAGCCCGGCGTCGGCAAGACCGCCGTCGTCGAAGGCCTCGCCCAGCGCATCGTCGCGGGCGACGTCGCCGAGAGCCTCAAGAACAAGGAGCTCGTCTCGCTCGACATCTCCGCTCTCGTGGCCGGCGCCATGTACCGCGGCCAGTTCGAGGAGCGGCTGAAGAGCGTGCTCAAGGAGATCACCGAGTCGGACGGCCGCATCATCACCTTCATCGACGAGCTGCACGTGCTGATGGGCGCGGGCGGCGGCGAGGGCTCGGTCGCGGCATCCAACATGCTCAAGCCCATGCTCGCCCGCGGTGAGCTCCGCCTCATCGGCGCGACCACCCTCGACGAGTACCGCGAGTTCATCGAGAAGGATGCCGCCCTCGAACGCCGCTTCCAGCAGGTCTACGTCGGCGAGCCGAGCGTCGAAGACACCATCGCGATCCTCCGCGGTCTCAAGGAGCGCTACGAAGCCCACCACAAGGTCGCGATCTCCGACGGCGCGCTCGTCGCCGCGGCATCCCTCTCGAACCGCTACATCCCGGCACGTCAGCTGCCCGACAAGGCGATCGACCTGATCGACGAGGCCGCGTCGCGCCTGCGCATGGAGATCGACTCCGCGCCGCTCGAGATCGACGAGCTGCGCCGGCACGTCGACCGGCTGAAGCTCGAAGAGCTCGCGCTCAAGAAGGAGAAGGATGCCGCGTCGCGCGAGCGTCTCGAGGCCCTGCGCGCGACGCTGAAGGACGAGCAGCAGAAGCTCGACGACTTGCAGGCGCGATGGGAGCGCGAGCGTGCCTCGCTGAACCGCGTCGGCGACCTCAAGACGCGACTCGACGCGGCTCGGGTCGAAGCCGAGCGGGCCCAGCGCGAGGGCAACCTCGAGAAGGCGTCGCGCCTGCTGTACGCCGAGATCCCGGCGCTCGAACGCGAGGTCATCGAGGCGGAGCGCGCCGAGACCGCCGTCGACGGTCCTGAGCGGATGGTCAACGAGCAGGTCACCGACGAAGACATCGCCGCCGTGATCGCCGCCTGGACCGGCATCCCCGTCGGGCGCCTGCTGCAGGGAGAGACCGAGAAGCTTGTGCGCCTCGAGTCCGAGCTCGGCAAGCGCCTCATCGGGCAGAAGACCGCCGTCAAGGCCGTCGCCGACGCCGTGCGCCGCTCACGCGCGGGCATCAGCGACCCCAACCGTCCCACCGGCTCGTTCCTGTTCCTGGGGCCGACCGGTGTCGGCAAGACCGAGCTAGCGAAGGCGCTCGCCGAGTTCCTCTTCGACGACGAGCACGCCATGGTGCGCATCGACATGTCGGAGTACGGCGAGAAGCACTCCGTGTCGCGGCTCGTCGGTGCCCCTCCCGGGTACATCGGCTACGAGCAGGGCGGCCAGCTCACCGAGGCCGTTCGGCGCCGTCCGTACTCGGTCGTGCTGCTCGACGAGGTCGAGAAGGCGCACCCCGAGGTCTTCGACGTGCTGCTGCAGGTCATGGACGACGGCCGCCTCACCGACGGTCAGGGCCGCACGGTCGACTTCCGCAACGTCATCCTGATCCTCACGTCCAACCTCGGATCGCCGATCCTCATCGACCCGACGCTGAGCCTCGAGCAGAAGCGCGAGCAGGTGCAGATCCTGCTGCGGCAGGCCTTCCGCCCCGAGTTCCTCAACCGCCTCGACGACACCGTCATGTTCGAGGCTCTCAGCCAGGACGACCTCGCGCAGATCGTCGAGCTCTCCGTCGACGCGCTGCAGCGGCGCCTGAAGGACCGGCGTCTCTCGCTCGCCGTCACGCCCGACGCGCGTGCCTGGCTGGCCGAGCGCGGCTACGACCCCGTGTTCGGCGCGCGCCCGCTGCGACGCCTCATCCAGTCGGAGATCCAGGACCGCCTCGCGATGGCGATCCTGTCGGGCGGGGTGCGCGACGGCGACATCGTGCGGGTCGATGTCGCCGCCGACGGCTCGGCGCTCGTCCTCACGAGTGCCGGTCCCGCGGCGGAGCCTGCCGGGCCGGCAGCTGCCGGAGGGGACGACGACGTGATCGAGGCTGAGCTCCTCGACGACTGATCGGCTGCTCGTCCGCGGTGTCGCGTGGGTTTCGGGGTGCTCGACGTGCTGTCGACAGGCTCAGCGGCGCGAGCCCGGCACGGCGAAGCGCGGGCCACGAGCACACCATGAGGGCACCTACGCGGCGCGTCGGTGCCCTCATGTCGGTCACGGGTGCACTCAGTTCGGCCGCAGTCGCGTAAGAGCGCCATGTATGACGTACAGACTCGGAACGACCAGACGACCCGCATGGGTCGTGCCGCCCTCGAGCATGGGAACCTCTCGTGTACCTGTTCTTCCGGATGCTGATCGCTCTCACACTGGCCTCGGTGCTGACCGTGGGCTCGTTCCTGCAGGCACCCGCGTCGGCTCACGCCGTCATGGTGGCGACTGAGGCCGGACACGCGGGGCAGGCCGACGCCGAGGACACGGAAGAGCATGCCGGGGGCGCCGCTGCGAGCGAGACTGATCTCGCGGAGGGCGAAGGAAGTGGTCCCGAACAACCCGAGGGACAGAAGGCGGCTAGCCCAGCGGCTGGCGTGCCAGCGCGAGGCGGCTCCGGCGCGGCGCCGGGCCTCGCTGACCTCGCTCGTGAAGGTGGGTGGGGCGTGCGTCCGGAGTGGGCTACCCACCCGCAAGACGTGTCACTCGCTGAGCGCAATGGCCGGCCCTTCCGGCCCGACTTCACGGCGAATGTGAGGCCGATGGGCGTCAGTGATCTCACGGCTAACTGGCAGGCGAGCATCAACGGGGGGCTCACCTGGGGCGATATCGCAGGTACGGAGACGACAATGAACGGCTCCACGTCCAGGGTGACGCTGTCGTACGACTTGCCCGACGTCTGGTGGCACATGAATGGCTACATGTATCGGGCGAAGGTCGCCGCGCCGACAGGAGTCGTCATTTACAGCGACCCCGCCACCCTCACCGTTCTCCCCGGGCAGATCGCCGTCAACGCCAGCCCGCAGGGCCAGACTCTCGCGGAGGGCGCGACAGCGGTGTTCACCGCCCGTCATGGCGGGGCCTCCGCCCCGGCGGAGGTCCGCTGGCAGGAGTCGCGCGACCAGTCCTCGTGGACCGACATCGACGGGTCCCGTGTCCCGATCGGATTCAACGCAGAGGCGCGGTTCGAGGTCGAGGCGGACTTCGCTCTCGACGGCATGTCCTACCGGGCGGTGTTCTCCAACGCGCGGACCGAGGCCGCGACGAATCCGGCCAGGCTCACCGTTATCCCGGCTCTGGCGGTCGTCTCCGAGTCGCCCGTCTCCCGTTCCGTCTCGGAGGGCGGCTCGGCGACGTTCACCAGTCGGTATACCGGTACGGCTGCGCCCACGAGCGCCACCTGGGAGCACTCGGTCGACGGGGGCGCGAGCTGGGCAGACGTACCGGATGCCGCCGCTGACCCCACACTCACCTTCGAGCGGGTGACGCTCGACATGGACGGTCGCCAGTACCGCGTCCGCTACAGCAACGCCTCAGGGTCGGTGTGGTCCGACGCGGCGACGCTGACGGTGAATCCGGTGCGTCCGGTGGTGACGGAGCATCCAGGGCCGGCGGGGGTGCCGGCGGGGTCTGCGGCGGAGTTCTCGGCGGCGTTCGGTGGGACGGATGCTGAGACGACGGT
>NZ_NHRF01000007.1:55130-205792 GCF_002204305.1 Microbacterium sp. AISO3
ACGCGGCGACGCTGACGGTGAATCCGGTGCGTCCGGTGGTGACGGAGCATCCAGGGCCGGCGGGGGTGCCGGCGGGGTCTGCGGCGGAGTTCTCGGCGGCGTTCGGTGGGACGGATGCTGAGACGACGGTGCAGTGGCAGTTCTCGACGGATGGTGGGGCGACGTTCAGCTATGTGCCTGCGGGGGTGGGGCCGAACGGGGCTCAGTCGATCCCGCTGATCGTCGACCCGGTGACGCCGGAGATGGATGGCTGGCTGTATCGGGCGCGGTTCACGAACGCTGCGGGGTCGGCGTGGTCGGACGCGGCGCGGTTGACGGTGGCGGCGGTGTGGCCGGATGTGGTCGGTCAGGCGGTTGCCGGCGGCGAGGTCGAGGTACGGATTTACAACATCAACGAGTCCGTCGGCGGGACGATGGAGGTCACCGCTCCCGCGGGGACTCGTATCACGAGCGTGCGCACGAACGCATCCTCTGCCATCAGCTTCACCATCTCCGAAGACGGAGGTTCGGCGGTGAGCGATCGGGTCATCGGCACCTGGAGCGGATCGGGGCCGAGCGTATGGCTAACGCTGCGGGTGGACCCCGACGCGGTTCCCGGCTCGGTCCTCAGCGGGGGGCAGGCTCGCGTCGTCGGTGTTAGCGGAACTGTCAATATGGTGACGCGGATCGCGGTCGAGGTGCTGGGGGCTCCCGAGGTGACGCAGCATCCGCGGGACGTGGATGTCGTCGAGGGGCAGGGCGCCGTGCTGAGTGCCGCTGCGTCGGGGCATCCTGCGCCGGCCGTGCAGTGGCAGACGTCCGCGGATGCTGGGGCGACGTGGGTCGATGTCGACGGCGCGACCGGTGTCGACCTCGCGATCGACGATGTGCGGCTGTCGGTGAACGGGACGTTGTATCGGGCTGTGTTCACGAACGGTGTGGGGACGACGGTAACTGAGGCGGCGACGCTGACGGTGAATCCGGTGCGTCCGGTGGTGACGGAGCATCCAGGGCCGGCGGGGGTGCCGGCGGGGTCTGCGGCGGAGTTCTCGGCGGCGTTCGGTGGGACGGATGCTGAGACGACGGTGCAGTGGCAGTTCTCGACGGATGGTGGGGCGACGTTCAGCTATGTGCCTGCGGGGGTGGGGCCGAACGGGGCTCAGTCGATCCCGCTGATCGTCGACCCGGTGACGCCGGAGATGGATGGCTGGCTGTATCGGGCGCGGTTCACGAACGCTGCGGGGTCGGCGTGGTCGGACGCGGCGCGGTTGACGGTGGCGGCGGTGTGGCCGGATGTGGTCGGTCAGGCGGTTGCCGGCGGCGAGGTCGAGGTGCAGATCCACAGCATCGACGAGCCTCGTACCGGCGTCATGGAGGTCACTGCTCCGGAAGGCACTCGTATCACGAGTGCCCGGTCCAACGGTGTCAACATCACATTCCTGATCTCCGAGGACGGTCGGACGGCGGTGAGCTCTCGGCTGGTGAACCCGTGGGGTGGCTCCTTCCCGAGCGCGTGGGTGACGCTGCAGGTCGATCCCGATGCGCCCGCCGGGGCGATCCTCGACGGCGGGCAGGCCCGGGCCATGAGCAGTGCCGGCGTGCCCAACATGGTGATGTCGATCGCGGTGGAAGTGATCGCCGCTCCCGAGATCACGCAGCATCCGCAGGCCGTGAGCGTCGTCGAGGGGCAGGGCGCGGTGCTGAGTGCTGCTGCGACGGGGCATCCTGCGCCGGCCGTGCAGTGGCAGGCGTCCACGGATGCCGGGGCGTCGTGGGCCGACATCGACGGCGCGACCGGCGCGGAGTTCACCATCGACGACGCGCGACTGGCAATGGACGGCACGCTCTACCGGGCGGTCTTCACCAACAGCGCGGGCACCGCCGTCACGGAATCCGCGCGCCTGAGCGTGCGGGAGGTGCGCTACCTGAACCTCTCGGTGCGCCCGATCGTCCGGCTCGTCGACACCCTCTGAGCCCGTGGCCTGAGCCCCTCGCCTGTTCGCGGCTCCCACGGGCGTGAGAGTGTGGGGGAATGCGCACGGTCCGGGCCCTGTGGGGCGCCTCACATCCCGGGCCCTCCGTCGTGGTGACGGCCCTCTCCCTCGCCCTCGGCCTCGCGGCAGGGCTGGAGACCTGGCGGCTGGTGGTGCTCGTGGCATCCGTGCTGTTCGGTCAGCTCTCGATCGGCATCTCCAACGACGCGATCGACCGCGAGCGCGACCGCGCCGTCGGGCGTACCGACAAGCCGCTCGTCCGCGGCGAGGTCTCGAATCGTGCGGCGTGGATCGCGGCCGGAGCGTCCGTCGTCATCGCGCTCGGCCTCTCGGCGGTGCTCGGATGGGGGATGCTGCTCGCCCACGCCGTGACGATCGCGTCGGCCTGGTCGTACAACCTGGGGCTGAAGTCGACGTCGGTGTCGGTCGTTCCGTTCCTCGTGAGCTTCGGGCTCTTCCCCTCGCTCGCGACGCTCTCGTCGCCCGACCCCGCGCTCACGGCCCCGTTCGCCGCCGTGGCGGGGGCGGCCCTCGGCGCAGCGGTGCACCTGACGAACGTCCTGCCCGATCTCGACGACGACCGCGACACCGGCGTTCGCGGGCTGCCGCATCGTCTCGGAGCGCCCGCCTCGGTGTTCGTCGCGGTGGCCGGAATCGTCGTCGCCGCGATCGCGGTCCTGATCGGAGGAGGCAGTCAGGGCGTGCTCGCCTGGCTGTTCTTCGGCGCGGTGCTCGCGCTCGCGGTCGCCGTCGTCGTGCGGATGCGGTTGCGGGGTCCCGACCGCACCGGGTTCCGCCTCGTCATGGCCGCGGCTCTCGTGCTCGCGGCCCAACTGGTCGTGGCCGCCGGCTCGCTGCGCTGACCCGCGCATCAGCGGGCGGCGGCGTCGAGACCCATCGCGTAGGCGTTCGGCACGAGCGAGCCCGTCGCGGTGATCGCGTGCCGCAGCATGCGGGTGCGCACCGCGTGCGTAGCGGCGTTGACGGGCCGGCCGAGCCGCATGTTCACCGCGGCCAGTCGGCCCGCGGTCCGGGCCGAGCGCAGGCGGTCGCGCTCCCACGCCGCGAGGGCGGCGACGGGCTCGGTTCCGGTGCGGATCCAATCGGCGAGCAGGGGAGCCAGGGTCGCGGCGTCGAGCAGGCCGAGGTTCATGCCCTGTCCGCCGATCGGGCTGATCTCGTGCGCGGTGTCGCCGATGACCGTGACCCGGCCGCGGCGCAGAGCAGACACGAGCACGCGCCGCACGCGGAAGCCGGTGGCGCCGGTGAGCGCATCGGCGGCATCCGATTCGCCGCGATCGCGCATCGCTGCGCGCAGGCGCTGCAGGCGCGCCTCGGGCTCGTCGAACGCGGTGTCATCCCGCCCGGGCGGTGCGTCCCACGCCACGAAGCGACGGCGGTCCTCGGGCAGCGGGAAGGACTCGAGCACGCCGGATGCCGCGAGGTGCACGACGGCGACGTCGGCGTCGGGTCGTCCGGGCACGTGCGCGTCGCTCATGAGGTACCGATCCGGATAGCTGGTGCGTCGCACGGCGCTCGGCCGGAACACGAGGTCGCGTGCGCCGACGCCACCGGCGACCACCACCAGCGGCGCCGACAGCTCGCCGCCCCCGTGAGCGCCGGACGTCTCGAGCCGCACGTCGGCGGGTCCGGGCGTCACCCGCGTCACGGTGACCCCGCGCACGGCCGACGGTGCGCCGAACGCGAGAGCGCGCTCGGTGAGGGCCTGCGGGAGGGTGGCGACATACGGATGCCGGACCGACAGGCGGTCGAAGCGGACGACGCCGAGCAGCGCGCCGTCACTGCGGGCCTCTCCGCGCGAGACGCGGACCGCGTCTGCGAGGATCCGGTCGGTCGCACCGCCCTCCTCGAGCGCGGCGAGGACGGGCGCATGGAGCCCGATCGCGCGTGAGCCGTCGCCGGTGCGGTCGCGTCGTTCGAGCACGGTGACGTCGACGCCCCGCCGCGTGAGCTCGGCGGCGAGCAGCATCCCGACGGGACCGGCGCCGACGACGACGACGTCAGGCACGCCCCGCTCCCACAGCGAGCACGCGGAACGGTGCCGGTCGGACGACGTGCCACTCGCCGCGACCGGCCAGCGTCGTCCGGAGCTCCCGAGCACGGTAGCTGCGCCGGATCGACCGCAGGCCGTCGGTGCGCAGGAACGTCCCGTGCTGGAGCGGCAGGATCCCGGCTGCGTAGAGCGCGTACGCCGCGCGCCCCCGCTCGATGTCGGCGTGCAGGACGATACCCCGCGACAGAGCGAGCGAGTCGGCGATGAACGCCTCGAGCTCGGGTTCGCCGAGGTGGTGCAGCACGTGATTCGAGATGACGGCGTCGAAGCGCTCGCCGCTTGCGCGCAGTGCGGTCGAGTCGGTGCTGCGGAACTCGAGATCGGGCCGGCCGCGCTCACGTGCGACGGCGAGGGCGCGCGGGTCCGGGTCGATGCCGACCCAGCCGACGTCGAGGCCGTCGCGTTCCGCCAGCCGCGCCAGCCGGGCGGTGACGTCGCCACCGCCCGATCCGATGTCGAGGACCCGTGCGGGACGATCCAGGCGAGCGAGGGCGGGGCGCAGATGCCGGCGCCACACGGTTCCCCAGCCGCTCACGGCTCGGTTGACGACGTCGAAACGGCGCAGGGTCTGCGCGAGGGCGACCGGATCGCAGTCCGGGTCGTCCATGAGCTCGCGCAGGTCGACGTCGCGGCGCCTCAGGTCCATGACGCGACGGGTTCCGCCCGCACGGCATCCGTCGGAACGGTCTCGGCGTCCTCGGTGTCGGCTCCGGCGGCGACCCCCGCCGTGAGGAGTGCGGCCTCCATCGTGAGCCCGGGGCCGAAGGCGAGGGTCGCGATCGTCTCGCCGTCGCGCAGACCATCGCCCGCGAGCAGCGCGCGGAGGATGAACAGGATCGTTGCGCTCGACATGTTGCCGTAGTCGCGCAGCACCGCCCGCGACGCGGCGAGGGCCTCGGGCGGCAGCTCCAACCCCGACTCGACGCGGTCGAGGACGGCTCGGCCACCGGGGTGCACGGCCCACGTGTCGACCCGGGCGTCGCCGATGACGTCGGCCACCGCGGCGCGGATCTCGCGACCGATGATGCGCGGCACCTCGGCCGTCAGCACCATGTCGAAGCCGGCGTCGCCGATCGTCCAGGTCATGTCGCGCTCGCCGTCGTCGGTCACCGCGGTCGCGAACCGGTCGAGGTCGAGCCATCGCTCTCCGCGTCGCGCCGGGTCGGCGCTGACGACGGCCGCTGCGGCACCGTCGGCGAACAGCGAGGCCGCGAGGATCTGATCGGGGTCGTCGGCGATGCGGAAGTGCAGCGTGCACAGCTCGGCGCAGACCACGAGCACGACGGCGTCGGGCTGGGCTGCGCACATCCGTGCCGCGGCTCGCAGCGCGGGGACGGCGGCCGCGCAGCCGATGAACCCCAGGTGGTAGCGCTCGACGGTCGTGGGAAGGCCGAGGTCGCGCACCAGCCGGTAGTCGGGACCGGGGGCGTACATGCCGGTGCACGAGACGGTGACCACGTGCGTGATCTCGGACGGCGCGACGGATGCCGCAGACAGGGCCTCTCGCGCCGCGCGCGCCGAGAGCTCGGGGGCGAGGGCGATGTAGGTGTCGTTGCGCGTGCCCGTCGAGGGTGAGAGCAGCGCTCCGTCGCCGGAGATCACGGGAAGGGATGCCGGGTCGCCGGGAGCCGGGGCTGCGGCATCCGATCGCGCGCCTTCGGGCTCGAGCGCGTCGGCGAGATCGGTCAGCACGGTGTGCCGGGTCTCGATGGCCGAGGCGTCGAACGCCGCACGGACCAGACGCTGCGACAGTCGGCCGATGCCGGGCTGCGCGGCGAAGAGGTCGCGCACGGCGTTCTGGTGGAGCACGGCCGGCGGCACGGCGGTGCCGATCGACAGGATGCGGGCGGTCATGCTTGACGATAACCGGCCGACGGCCCCGGGGGCGCGGGGGTGTCGCACCTCACAGCCCTCGTCTATGGTGCGAGCGCCCCCCCGCGCGATGCCTGCGGGCAGCTCAGTCGTCGATGACGACCGATTCGGCCACGGGCCGGCGGGTGCGGGGCGAGAGCTCGCGCTCGCGGACGGCGGCGGGGGCAGCGTCGACGTCGCCGAGCTCACCGACGGCCATGACGGTGACGGGGATGAACGGGGCCTCGATGCCGAGCTCCACCGCGAGTGCGTCGGCGTCGAAACCGGTCATCTGGTGGGTGTAGAGGCCGTCGGCGTGGGCCTGCACGGTGAAGTGCGCGGCGGCCTGGCCGAGGTCGTAGAGCGCGGTGGGCACGGGCTTGCCGTTGTTCTCGGTCTGCGCGATGAAGACGATGAGCGCGCCCGCGGGGCCGGCCCAGGCCTGGTTGAACTCGACGAGCGTCGAGACGACCTTCTCGTGGGTCTGGGTGCCGCGTCGTGCGACGACGAAGCGCCAGGGCTGCGCGTTGAAGGCCGACGGGGCCCAGCGTGCCGCCTCCAGGGCGCTCGCGAGGGCGTCCTCGTCGACGGGGGAGATCTCGTCGTACAGGCGCGTGCTCCAGCGGGCGGCGAGGATGTCGAGGACGGGGGCGTCGGTCTCGGCGACGCGCTCTTCGATGAGGGACATGGGATTCTCCCGGGTTCGTGCGGACAGCGTCGGACTCCATCGTCCCGTCACGTGCGAACCGCGGCGCGTCCCTCGACATTCCCCGTCACGAGAAACCTCTTGCGCCGGCATCCGGTCGGGGCGAATCTGTCGGCATGAGCGCATTCACCCCCGACGGTGCCTTCAGCGGGTTCAGCGTCGACGACATCGACGCGGCCCGATCGTTCTACACCGACACCCTCGGTCTCGATGTCGAGACCAACGCCATGGGCTTCCTCGAGATCCGGCTGGCGTCGGGCGGCAGCATCCTCGTCTACGCCAAACCCGACCACACGCCCGCGAGCTTCACGATCCTGAACTTCCCGGTCGACGACATCGACGCCGCCGTCGACGAGCTCCGCGAACGCGGCGTCGACACGAAGATCTACCCCGACGAGGTGTTCCCCTCCGATGAGCGGGGCATCGTGCGCGGCGGTGGCGGCGGGCCCGACATCGCCTGGTTCCGCGACCCCGCCGGAAACGTCATCGCCGTCCTCCAGGCGTGAACCGGGAGGACGGCGATGAGGGGGGAGGGCGGGTGGCCCGCCGGTGTGCGGCTCAGCGGCGCAGGGCCTCGCTGAGCTTGACGCGGGCGCCCATGCGCAGGAGCGAGTTCTCGTAGATCTTCGCTCCCACGAGGATCGCGCCGACGCAGGTCAGGAGCAGGATCGCGAGCGAGAGCAGCGGCTCCCACCACAGCGCGTCGCCGAGGAACAGGCGCATCGGCATGCCGACCGGTGCCGAGAAGGGCACGTACGACATGATCCCGAGGATCAGGGGGTTGTTCCAGGCGAAGATGACGAGGAAGTACGGCGCCATGACGAGCAGGATGAGCGGTGTCGTGGTCGCCCCGATGTCCTCCTGGCGGGAGACCATCGCGGCGGCCGCGGCGAACAGGGCGGCCAGCAGCACGAAGCCGAACAGGAAGAACACCGCGAACCAGGCGATGGGCGCGCCGATGCCCGTGAGCAGCGCGGTCTGATCCGTGACCGTCAGCCCGATCACCGCCACGGCGGCGAGGATGAGGATCTGCCCCATCGCCAGTACCGTGTTGCCGATCACCTTGCCCGCCAGCAGTGCCCGGACGGGCACGGCCGAGATCAGCAGCTCGACGACGCGGGTCTGCTTCTCCTCGACGACCGACTGCGCGATCGTCGCACCGAAGGTCTGCGCCGAGATGAAGAAGATCGCGCCGAACCCGATCGCCACGATGTAGCCGAGGAATCCGGCGTCGCCGGAGGGGTCGAGCAGCTCGACCTTCGGCAGCTGCGCGAGCGACATGAGGATGGTGTTCGACACCGACGTGTCGCCGATGACGACGTATCCGCTGGGGGCGGACGCGTCGGCGACGACCGCGGCGTCGACGTCGCCGTCGCGCACGGCGCTCTCGGCGGCCGCCCGGTCGGCGACGTCCTTCACGTCGAGGCCGGGGGCGTTCTGGACGTACGAGGCGGCGTCCGGGGTCACCGCGACGGGTGAGCCGCTGTCGTCCCCCGCCGAGAAACCGCCCCAGATCACGAGCGCGAGCGCGCCGAGGAAGAGGATGGCGAACGAGATGACGAAAGACTTGCTGCGCAGCTTCGAGCCGATCTCGCGCTCGGCGACGAGCCAGGTGCTCTGGGCGAATGAGGGGGATGCGGCGCTCACGGGGCGACCTCCTGGATGACTTCGGTGAAGATCTGGGCGAGGGAGGGATGCCGCGGCGTGAAGCTCGCGACGTCGCCGTGCTCGACGGCGCGGCGCAGCACGCGCTGAGCCGTCTCGTCGGCATCGACGTCGAACAGGGCGTAGCCGCCGTCGAACTCGACGACCTCGACGCCCGGCTCGGTGCGGATCCAGCCGGCGTCCCCCGTCGAGACGAGCTCGTAGCGGTGCCCCTGGTGCTCGCGGCGGAGCCCCTCACGGGTGCCGGCGGCGCGGATGGTGCCGCCGGCGATGATGACGAGGTCGTCGCAGAGACGCTCGACGACGTCGAGCTGGTGCGACGAGAACAGCACGCCGACGCCCTGGGCGGCCCGGGTCTGCAGGACACCGGCCACGACATCGACGGCGAGGGGGTCGAGACCCGAGAACGGCTCGTCGAGGATCAGGACCTCGGGGTCGTGCACGAGAGCGGCGGCGATCTGCGCGCGCTGCTGGTTGCCGAGCGACAGCGTCTCGATGTTGTCGTTCAGGCGCTCGCCGAGGCCGAGCTCCTCGAGCAGGGCCCGGGCACGCGACGTGGCCTCCGGCTTGGAGAAGCCGTGCAGCCGGGCCAGGTACACGATCTGCTCGAGAACCTTCATCTTGGGGTACAGGCCCCGCTCTTCGGGCATGTACCCGAAGCGGCGGCGGTCGGCAGCGGTCACCGGCGACCCGTCGAGGGTGACCTCGCCCCGGTCGCGGGAGAGCACGCCGAGCATGATGCGCATCGTCGTGGTCTTGCCCGCTCCGTTGCCGCCGACGAAGCCGGTCAGCCGTCCGTCGGGCACTCGGAACCCCACGTCGTCGAGCACGCGGTGCGTGCCGTAGTTCTTGGTGATGCCGCTCAGTTCGAGCATTCCGCCTCCTTAGCCGATGACTCCACGCTAGGGAGCGAGCGGGGGCGGGCGGATCCCCCGTACGGCGGATCGTGGGCCGTGCGGCCCCGCCCGGCGGGGGAGCCGCACGGTGGAGTGGGGCAGGCGACGACCGGGTCAGCGGCGCAGGAAGGTGATGACGGGATGCCCGTCCCGTGGGTCAGCGGTGACCTCGGCGGCCACCCCGTAGACGTCGGCGATGAGCTCGGCGGTCAGCACATCGGCGGGGGCTCCGGCGGCGACCACCCGGCCCGACCGCAGCACCATCACGGCATCGCAGTACATCGTGGCGAGGTTCAGGTCGTGGATCGCGACGATGCACGTGACGGGCAGGTCGCAGACGAGCTCGAGGAGGTCGAGCTGATGCCGGATGTCGAGGTGGTTCGTGGGCTCGTCGAGCAGCAGCTCGCGCGGCTCCTGAGCGAGAGCGCGGGCGATCTGCGCGCGCTGGCGCTCGCCGCCCGAGAGGGTGTGCCAGAGCCGATCGGCTCGATCGGTGAGGGCGACGTGCTCCAGAGCACGGTCGATCGCGGCCTCGTCCGCCGCGGGGTCGCCGCCGAACGCGGTGCGGTGCGGGATGCGGCCGAGGCGCACGACCTCACGCACGGTGATGTCGACCTCGGTGTCGGCGTGCTGCGTCACCGCGGCGACGGCACGCGCGACGCGCCGCCGGCCGAGGGAGGCGAGGTCCTCGTCGTCGAGGGTCACGAGACCGGCATCCGGCCGGACGAGCCCGTGCAGCAGGCGCAGCAGCGACGACTTGCCCGATCCGTTGGGGCCGAGCAGGCCGAGCGTCCGCCCCGGCTCGGGGTGCACGCTCACGCCGTCGACGACGAGCGTTCCCGAGCGCGTCCACGACAGGTCGCGTGCGGCGAGGGTCATGCGCGGTTCCTCCGGCGGGCGAGCAGGGCGATGAAGACGGGCACGCCGACCAGCGCGGTGCCGACGCCGACGGGAAGGGGGGTCGGTGAGAACGCGACGCGCGAGCCGGCATCCACCCACACCATGAAGACCGCTCCGGCGACGACCGTGGTGGGGATGAGTCGGCCGTGGCGCGACCCGACGAGCAGGCGCGCCATGTGCGGAAGGACGAGGCCGACGAACCCGATCGCGCCGGCGACGCTCACGAGGGTGGCGGTGATCAGCGCCGTCGTCACCAGCAGGATGCCGCGCGTGCGTGCGATGTGGATGCCGAGGGAAGCCGCGACCTCGTCACCGAAGACGAAGGCGTCGAGGGCCGAGGCGTAGCGCAGGCACAGCAGGGAGCCCAGCCCGACGACGACGGCGCACAGCACCACGTCGTCCCAGCGGATGCCCTCGAGCGAGCCGAGAAGCCAGAACATCACGCCGCGGGTCTCGTCGGCGTCGGCGAACGCGAAGATCACGAGCGAGGTGAGCGCCGAGAACAGCTGCGTGCTCGCGACACCGGCCAGGACGACGCGGTCGTTGCCGCCGCCGGCGAGGCGTGAGAGCAGCAGCACCACCGCGAAGGCGACGAGCGCGCCGATGAACGCGCCCCCGGACAGGCCGAGTGCGGCGCCGCCGAGGCCGAGCACGCCGATCGCGACGGCGCCGGTCGAGGCGCCGGACGAGATGCCGAGGATGAAGGGTTCCGCCAGGGGGTTTCGCAGGAGCGACTGCATGATGACGCCGCAGAGCCCGAGCCCGGCACCGCACGTCGCGGCGACGAGGGCGCGCGGCAGCCGCTCCTCCCAGACGATCGCGTCCTTCGCGGCCCGGACGGGGATGTCGGTCAGACCGAGGTGGTTGGTGATGATGTCGCGCACGTTGACGAGCAGGATGTCCGCCGGGCCGAGGGTGATCGCGACGCCGACCGAGACGACGAGCAGCAGGATGCCGCCGCCGAGCAGCGCGGCTGTGGCGAGGGGGCCGCGGGTGCGGGCGCTCAGAGCTCGTCCCGGTGCTCGGCCATCCAGCTCTCGATCTTCTCGAGCCCGTCGACGAAGCGGATCGAGGGGTTCAGCTCGGCGCCGTGCAGCGCGATGTACCGCTGATTGCGCACCGCATCGATCGTGCGTGTGAGCGGATCCGACTCGAGGAAGGCGACCTTGTCGTCGAGCCGGTCGCCGGGGAACCGGTCGCGCTGCAGGTCTCCGAGGACGAGCACCTGCGGGTCGCGGTCGACGAGGTCCTCCCAGGTCGTGGCTGGCCAGTCGTCGTCGAGGTCGGCGTAGACGTTGGTGAACCCGGTCGTCGAAGCGAGCAGCGCCGCCGATCCGAGACCGCCGGCGACGTACGGCGTCTTGGTGTCGGCGAACCAGAAGGCGACGGTGGCGCCGGAGGCATCGATGCCCGCCGTCGCCGCCGCAGCGCGCGAGCGCAGGTCGTCGACGAGCTTGTCAGCGCGGTCGGACACGTCGAAGATCCGACCCAGCTCGGTGATCTCCTGGTAGAGCGCGTCGACGGTGAGGGCTGTGGTGCGGGTGCCGCCGCCGTTGATGCTGACGCCGTTGTCGCAGTCGGTCGGCGAGAGGTAGCTGCCGATCCCGGTCTCGTCGAACCGGTCGCGCGTCGCGACGCCGCCCTGCGTGAAGTGCCGTCCGAACGAGGCGGTGACGAAGTCCGGGTCGGCACCGAGCACGACCTCGTAGGTGGGCGCGTTGTCGGCCAGGCGGGGCACCTTCTCGTTCGCCTCGGCGAGGGCGGGCAGGATCGGGTCGGTCCACGAAGCCGTGCCCACGATCCGGTCCTCGAGCCCGAGCGAGAGCAGAATCTCGGTCGAGTTCTGATCGAGCGAGACGATGCGCTGGGGTGCGGCATCCACCGTGACGGTGCGGCCGCAGTTCTCGATCGTCAGGGGGTAGGACGTCTCGCCGTTGCCGGCCGGGGTGGCCGCGCCGGCCGGGACGACCTCCGATGCGCCGCACCCCGTGAGAGCGAGAGCGACGAGCGGAACGATGGTGAGGCTGACCAGGTGACGAAGACGCACCGGAGAAGGATAGCCTCGCCTAATAAGCGTCCGCGAATCGTCGTGTTGGCGGATCCGGCCCGCGGGCGCGATGATGCGAGGATGCCCGCACCGATCGAGCGCTACGCCCTCCTCAGCAACTGCCGCAGCGCGGCGCTCGTGTCCGACCGGGGCGACCTCGACTGGCTGTGCCTTCCCCGCTACGACTCGGGATCGATCTTCGGGGCGCTGCTCGGCGACCACTCGCACGGATGCTGGAGCGTGCGGCCCCGCGACCCGGACGCGACCGCGACGCGGCGCTACGACGGTGACACGTTCGTGCTCGTGACCCGGTGGGAGTGCGCCGGCGGCGTCGCCGAGGTGCACGAGTTCATGCCGGTCCTCGACGGGGTCGATGCGGTCGTCCGGCGCGTCGTCGGCGTCGCGGGCCAGGTCGACTTCGTGAGCGAGGTGCGGTTGCGGTTCGATTACGCGCGGGCCGTTCCCTGGGTGCGGCAGATCGGCGCGGGGGACACCTCCGATGCGCTGCCGATGGGCGTCCTGCTCGCGGTGGCGGGGCCCGATGCCGTCACGCTGCGCGGCCCGCGGCTCGTCGCCCAGGACACGATGCACCGCGGCGAGTTCCGTGTCGAGGCGGGCCGCACCGTCGACTCGGTGCTGCGCTGGGAGGCCTCGTACCGTGACGTTCCGCAGCCGTTCGACGTCGACGACGCCCTCGACCGCACACGCGGGTGGTGGACGACCTGGGCGCGGCGCATCCGTGACGGCGGGCGGTGGGGCGACCGGGTGCTGCGCTCCATGCTCGTGCTGCGGGCGCTCACCCACGCCGAGACGGGCGGCATCGTCGCCGCCGCGACGACCTCGCTGCCGGAGGACTTCGGTGGTTCGCGCAACTGGGACTACCGGTACGTGTGGCTGCGTGACGCCGCTCTCACCCTCGAGGCCTACATCTCGCACGGCTATCTCGAGGCCGCGGCGCGCTGGCGCGACTGGCTGCTGCGGGCGGTGGCCGGCGACCCGGCCGACGTGCAGATCATGTACGGCATCGCGGGGGAGCGCGACCTGCCCGAGCGCGAGCTGGAGAGCCTTCCCGGCTATGCAGGGTCGTCGCCGGTGCGCGTCGGCAACGGCGCGGTCGACCAGTACCAGGCCGACGTCATCGGCGAGGTGATGGTCGCTCTCGAAGCCGCCCGGATCGCCGGCGTCACCGAGACGTCGTTCTCGTGGGCGCTGCAGCGCGCGCTGCTCGATCAGGCCGTCGCCTGGCTCGACCGACCCGATCACGGCATCTGGGAGATCCGCGGCGAACCGCAGATGTTCACCCATTCGCGCGCGATGATCTGGGCCGCGCTCGATCGAGGCGTCCGGGCCGTGGAGGAGCACGGGCTCGACGGCGATCCCGCCAGGTGGCGGGGTCTGCGGGACCGCGTGCGCGCCGAGATCGACGCGCACGGTGTGGATGCCGCCGGCGGCCACTTCACGCAGCACTTCCGCACCGACGAGGTCGACGCATCGCTGCTGCTGCTCCCGGCCGTCGGGTTCTGCGCCCCCGACGATCCGCGCATGCTCGCGACCGTCGCCCGCATCGAGAGCACGCTGCTGCGCGAGGGCCTCGTGATGCGCTACCGCACCGAGGCCGGCGTCGACGGGCTGGCCGGCACGGAGCATCCCTTCCTCGCCTGCTCGTTCTGGCTCGTCGAGCAGTACGCGGCGACTGGACGCATCGACGACGCCACCGCGCTCATGGACCGCTTGTGCGGGCTCGCGAACGACGTCGGACTGCTGTCGGAGGAGTACGACGTCACTGGAGGAAGACAGGCGGGTAACACCCCTCAGGCGCTGTCTCATCTCGCGCTCGTGGGCGCGGCCGATGCGCTGGCGGGCCACGGCGGACGCGCGGCGCACCGCCGATGAGCCGATCCGGGCCGCCGGCCGGCGCCGCCCGGGCGTTCATCGTGCAGATATGCGCGGGGCCTATGATGCCCGGGTGACGTCTCTTCCGGCATCCCCCCGCCGCTCGACGCGCCGCCATCGATTGGCGGCGTTCGGCCGAACCCGTCGAGGTCTCGTCACCGGATTCGTGGCCTTCCACGCCGCCTACATCCTCGCCCTCCTGCCCCTCATCATCGCGGGCGGCACGGAGGGCGATCTGCCGCTGTACCGGCAGTGGGCGCAGGATGCCGTGCAGGGGACCTGGCCCATCATCGACTTCGAGTGGGTGTACCCGGCGGGCGCGCTGCTGCCGATCGTCGCGCCGATCGCGCTCGGCCCCTACCTGTATCAGCTCGTCTGGCTGCTCATGCTCGCCGGTGCCAACTGGCTCGCACTCGCCGCGATCGCCGGCGCGCGGCTGCAGCGGCGCTCGGCTTACCCGGCCGCCTGGTACTGGCTGCTCAGCATTCTGCTTCTCGCTCCCGTGTCGATGCTGCGCCTGGAGGGGGTCGCCGCGCCGCTCGCCATCGCCGGGCTCGTCTGGGTCTCGCGGCGGCCCGTTGTGGCCGGAGCGCTCATCGCCCTGGCGACCTGGATCAAGGTCTGGCCCGCCGCCATCGCGGCCGCCGTGGTCGCTGTGTGCCGCAGCCGCTGGTGGGTCGCCCTGGGCGGCATCGCGGCGAGCGTCGTCATCATGGTCGCCATCGTCCTCGCGGGTGGTGCCTCGAACCTCTTCAGCTTCCTGACGATTCAGGGAACGCGTGCGCCGCAGCTCGAAGCGCCCGTTGCGACCCCCTGGGTCTGGGCGACGATCTGGGAGATGCCCGGAGCGCGGATCCAGCAGAACGACGAGCTCGCGACCCGCGAGGTGGTCGGATACGGGGCGATGGCCGCCGGAGAGATCGTGGGGTGGCTCATGATCGTCGCATTCGCGGGGATCGCCGTGCTCCTGGTGCGTGCGCGGATGACCTGGGTCGCCGGCGCGCCGCGCACCGAGCTCGCGGAGGGACGCCTCGTCGTGCTCGGGGCCTTCGCTCTCACCGCGGCGCTCATCGTCTTCAACAAGGTCGGCTCGCCGCAGTACATGCTGTGGCTCGCCCCGATCGTCGTGGTCGGTCTCCTCGTCGATCCCGACCGGTGGCGGGCACCGGCGAAGTGGATGGCGGTGACGAGCTTCCTCACGACCCTCGTCTTCCCGATCTTCTACATGCCTCTCGTCCGAGCCGATCCCTTCGCGGCGAGCCTGCTTCTCGCCCGGAACGTGCTGCTGGTCGGACTGTTCATCTGGAGCATCCAGGCGCTCTGGCGCGTCGCGATGCCGCGCGCGGTCCGGCCCCTCTCGATGCCGTTGCCGCGCCCCTCGCGCTCGCCCGTCTCAGACCCGGCCTGAACCGTCAGGCCCAGCCGTTGCGGTGAGCCAGGACGACGGCGGCCACGCGGTCGCGGGCGCCGAGCTTGATGAGGATGTTCGACACGTGCGTCTTCACCGTGGCGTCGCCGATGAAGAGCTCGCGCGCGATCTCGGCGTTGCTGAGCGCCCGCGCGAGGAGGCGCAGCACCTCCGCCTCGCGCTCGGTGAGGCCGTGATCGGCAGGAGTCGACGTCGGCGGCGCGGCGGGTGCTTCGACGGCCGAGGCGGTCGCGTCGGGCGGGCCGCCCGCGAAGCGCTCGATGACCCGCCGCGTGACCTCCGGAGCGAGGAGGGCGTCACCGGCGGCGGCCACCCGCACGGCGGCGGCGAGCTCCTCGGGCCCGGCGTTCTTCAGCAGGAAGCCGCTGGCCCCGGCCTGCAACGCCTGAAAGAGGTAGTCGTCGCGGTCGAAGGTCGTCACGACGACGACTGCGCTGGAGTTGCGCGGGTCGGCGACGATGCGGCGGGTCGCTTCGAGCCCGTCGAGGACGGGCATCTGAACGTCCATGAAGACGACGTCCGGCTGCAGGCGCGCGACCGTCTCGACGGCCTCGGCGCCGTCGCCGGCCTCGCCCACGACGGCGATGTCGCCGCTCGCCTCGAGGATCATGCGGAATCCGGCCCGCATGACGGCATGGTCGTCGACGAGCACTACCGACGTGGGCGTGGCGGTGGAGCTCACGCGAGAACCTCCTCGGCGCTCGGCTGGGACGACCGCGCACTCGCGGGAACACGGGCCCGGACGAGGAATCCCCCACGCGGACGCGGTGCCGCCTCGAGCCATCCGCCCGACGCAGCCGCGCGCTCGCGCATGCCCACGAGGCCGAGGCCCGGTGTCGATCCGAACCGCACGCGCCCGTCGTTGGCGACCTCGAGCTCGATCTCGTCGCCGTCGAACCGCAGGCGCACGTCGGCGCGCGCGTCGGGCCCGCCGTGGCGGCGGGCGTTCGTCAGCGCCTCCTGCGCGATGCGGTAGAGGTTCACCTGCGCGACCTCGGATGCCGCGACCGGCTCGCCCACGACAGCGAAGGTGGTCGGCATACCGTTCTCCTCGGAGTACCGTACGAGCTCCTCGATCGCGTCGAGCCGCAGCGTCGAGTCATGCGGGGCCGTGGCATCCGGGGTCCGCAGCGTCTCGAGCAGCTGCCGCAGCTCCGTCAGCGACGCCCGTGCCGACTCCTCGACCACGGTGAGCGCGCGCCGCGCCGCGTCGGGGTCGCGGTCGAGCACCGTGCGTGCGGCGCCGGCCTGCACGCCCATCGCCGAGACGTGGTGCGCGACGACGTCGTGCAGCTCGCGGGCGATGCGGACGCGGTCGAGCGCGACCGCTTGGGCCGCAGTGATCTCGCGCTCGTGCTCGAGCTCGCGGGTGCGCTGTTCGAGCTCCTCTCGGCTGAGCGCGCCCGCGTAGGCCCGCTCGCCGAAGGCGAAGGCACCCGCGAAGAAGACGACGTTGAAGAGGAACTGCAGCATCATCATCGCTGCGACGGGGGAGAACAGCGAGAACTCCGCGGTGCTGTCGCTGCCCTGCTCGCTCGCCGCCTGGAACATCGCCGCCAGCAGCCAGAAGAACATGCCGATGATGACCACGACGCGGACGATCATCGCCCGGCGCCGGTCGACGACCCAGGCGCCGACCGAGTACATCGCGATGAACAGGGCGATGCTGCCGACGTACATCTCGGGGACGTGCACCGACATGCCGACGAAGTAGACGACCGCGACGGCGATGAGCGACATCTCCGGGATGCGGCGACGCAACGCGAGCGGCGCCGTCAGTGCGACGCAGTAGAGCAGGCCCCAGCCGAGGTGCGGGGAATCGTCTCCCCAGACCTGGGCGACGCTTCCGAGCCAGGTGCTGAGGATCGCACTCACGAGCAGCGCGGCGGCGAGCCACAGATCGTTGCGCAGTTGCTCGGGGGTCGGGGCGAGGCGCTCGTCGGGAACGGGGGTGGCCACGGACATGCCTTCCACGCTACGGGGCGCGCCGGGGCGCGGCATCCCCCGTGCGGGGGAGCCGGACGGTCGGCACGACGGTCAGAAGATCATCGGGCGATCGTCGTCGTCGTCACCGTCGAGGTCGAGGTCGACGACGACGGGGACGTGATCGCTGGGCGCCTCGCCCTTGCGCTGGTCACGGTGGATGGCGGCGCCCGTGACGGCGTCGGCGAAGGCCGGCGAGCCGAGGATGAAGTCGATGCGCAGGCCCTCGTTGCGGGGGAAGCGCAGCTGCTTGTAGTCCCAATAGGTGAACCCGGTCGGGACCAGCGGCCGCACCGTGTCGGCGAGCCCGGCGTCGAGCAGCGCCTGAAAGGCGGCGCGCTCGGGCGGGGACACGTGGGTCGTGACGCCCTCGATGAGGGTGGGGTCGCCGACATCCTCGGGCGTGGGGCAGATGTTGAAGTCGCCGGTGAGCGCCAGGGCGAGGTCGGGCGATGCTGCGAGGGTGTCGCGCGTGTACTGCTCGAGCGCCTGCAGCCAGTGCAGCTTGTAGACGTAGTGCGGGTCGTCGAGCGACCGGCCGTTCGGGACGTACAGGCTCCACACCCGGACGCCGCCGACCGTCGCGGCGATGGCCCGCGCCTCCTGCGGCGCGTCGGGTCCCTCGTGCCCCTTGAGGAAGCCCGGCATCCCGGGAAAACCGATCTGCACGTCGGTCATCGGCTCGCGGCTGGCGATCGCGACGCCGTTCCACTGGTTCAGGCCGTGCAGCTCGACGTGGTAGCCCGCGGCCTCGAACTGCTCCATCGGGAACTGCTCGGGCTTGCACTTGATCTCCTGCATCGCCAGGACGTCGATGTCTTCGTTCACGGCGAAGCCGACGATGCGGTCGACGCGAGCGCGGATCGAGTTGACGTTCCAGGTGGCGATGCGCATGCCTCCAGCCTATTCGGAGCCTCGGACGTCGCCCGCTGCGCGGCATCCGGATACCGTCGGGGGATGGTCACGCGACTGCTGCTCATCGCCGACACCCATGTTCCCGGGCGGGCGCGGGTGCTGCCGGATGCCGTGCTCGCCGCAGCGGATGCGGCGGACCTCATCGTCCACGCGGGCGACTGGGTCGCGGCATCCGTCCTCGACGAGCTCGAGGAGCACGGCGAGGTGCTGGGCGTGTGGGGCAACAACGACGGAGCCGACCTGCGCGCTCGGCTGCCCGAGGTCGCGCGTCGCACGATCGAGGGAGTCCGGTTCGCGGTCGTGCACGAGACGGGGGCGGCGACGGGGCGCGAGCGACGGATGGATGTCGCGTACCCCGACGACGACGTGCTCGTGTTCGGGCACAGCCACATCCCCTGGGACACGACGACCCCGCGCGGGCTCCGGCTGCTCAATCCGGGCTCGCCCACCGACCGGCGCCGCCAGCCGCACAAGACCTTTCTCACGCTCACGGTCGAGGCGGGCGAGCTCCGTGATGTCGAGCTCGTCGTGGTCTGAGCGGCGCGAGGCGCGCGCGCTCCGCTCGTAGAATCGGGGTCATGACCGTCGCAGGCACGCCCGAGCTCGAAGCCGACCGCCAGGACCTCATCCGGCTGATTCAGGACGAGGCGGTGTTCCACGGCGACTTCACCCTCTCGAGCGGCAAGAAGGCGACGTACTACGTCGACATGCGGCGCCTGACCCTCGACCACCGGGCCGCGCCCGCGATCGGCCGCATCATGCTCGACCTCATCTCGGACATCGACGGCGTCGTCGCCGTCGGCGGTCTCACTCTCGGCGCCGACCCGATCGCGAACGCCGTCATGCACGAGTCGGTGCGTGCCGGTCGCCCCCTCGACGCGTTCGTCGTGCGCAAGGAGCCCAAGGACCACGGCCGCGGTCGCCAGATCGAGGGCGCGGATGTCGCGGGCAAGCGCGTCGTCGTCGTCGAGGACACCTCGACCACCGGCCAGTCCGCGCTCAAGGCCGTCGAGGCGCTGCGGCGCGAGGGCGCTGAGCCCGTCGCGGTGGCCGTCATCGTCGACCGCAAGACCGGCGCGCAGGCGGCGGTCGAGGAGGCCGGGCTGCAGTGGCTCGCCGCGATCGACCTCGACGACCTGGGCCTCGCGCCGCAGTAAGGCGCTTCACCTGGCAGCATCCGCCGCTTCCGGCCGCATGAGGGGGCGTGAACTGCCAAGCGAACCGCCCTGCGGAGGAATAGCGCGCAGGGTGGGGGTGGTTGCGCTCGGGTATGAGCCTGTACGAGCCCGCCGTCTTCGGCGCCCTGAACCTGTCGAACCGCGTCGTCATGGCGCCGCTGACCCGCACCCGCGCGGGCGAGGACGGCGTCCCCACCGACGTGATGGTCGAATACTACCGCCAGCGTGCGGGGCAGGGGCTCATCGTCACCGAGGGTACGTGGCCGGTCGTCGAGGGCAAGTCGTACCCCGGGCAGCCCGGCATCCGGACCGACGAGCAGATCGCGGGCTGGCGGCGCATCGCCGACGCCGTCCATGAGGCCGGCGGCACCATCGTCATGCAGCTGATGCACGGCGGACGCGTGTCGCACCCCGACATCACCGGTGCCGATCGGGTCGTCGCGCCGAGCGCCCTGGCTGCGCCCGGGCAGACCCGGACTCCGAAGGGCAAGGCCGACATGCCGATCGCCCACGCGCTCACCGCGGCGGAGATCCCGCTCGTCGTGGAACAGTTCGCACAGGCGGCGCGCAACGCCCTCGCGGCCGGGCTCGACGGCGTCGAGGTCCACGGCGCCAACGGGTACCTCGTGCACGAGTTCCTCTCGCCGGTGTCGAACGTGCGCGATGACGAGTACGGCGCGTCGCCCGAGAACCGTGCCCGCTTCGCGGTCGAGGTCACGCGGGCCGTCGCCGCAGCCGTGGGAGCCGACCGCACCGGCATCCGCCTGTCGCCGCAGCACAACATCCAGGGTGTGCTCGAGCACGACGACGCCGACGCCCTCGCCACCTACACGGCTGTCGCCGAAGGGCTCGCCCCGCTCGGGCTCGCGTTCGTCGACGTGCTGAGCGCCGACCCCACGG
Source organism: Microbacterium sp. AISO3 (assembly GCF_002204305.1). NCBI lineage: Bacteria > Bacillati > Actinomycetota > Actinomycetes > Micrococcales > Microbacteriaceae > Microbacterium > Microbacterium sp. AISO3. The sequence continues at coordinate 75,541 of NZ_NHRF01000007.1, forward strand.
GAGACCTCGTGCAGCACATCCGCCGCGTGGCCGGCGCGCCGTTCATCCTCAACTCGGGCTTCGGCTCGCCCACGACCCGCGAAGAGGCCGAGACCCTTGTGACGTCGGACTGGGCGGATGCCGTCGCCGTCGGCCGTCCTGTCATCGCCAACCCCGACCTGGCGGTGCGGTGGCAGCAGCGCGCTGAGCTCAACGAGGCGCGCCCCGAGCTCTTCTACGGCTCGACCGCCGAAGGATACATCGACTATCCCTTCCTCGCCGAGGTGCGCGCCGGCACGGTCTGATCGACCTAGGCCCCGATCCCGGGCGTTCCGTCCATCTCATCGTCGAAGCGCCGACGTGCGTCCTCGATGCGGGGCATGTGCTCGTGCGCCCAGGCGAGGATGACGTCGACGGGCGGACGCAGCGTCTTGCCGAGCGGCGTGATCCGGTACTCCACGGCGACGGGCCGGGTGCTGAGGACCACGCGCTCGACGATCCCGTTGCGCTCGAGGCGCCGGAGGGTCGCGGTGAGCGACTTCTGCGTCACGGCGGGGATCGCCCGCCTGAGGGTGCTGAACCGGGCGGGTGCGTCGCACAGCTCGTTCAGCACCGCGAGCGACCACCGGTCGAGCACCTGGTCGAGCAGCTCGCGATGCGGGGCGGTGATCTCGAATCGGTCTGTGGCAGTGGCGGCGGTATCGGTCACGCTACCCAGTCTCGTTGAAGTGACCTCCGCGCACCAGGTATCCATGGGATACCCACGTCGATGCAAGGAGCTATACATGACCGTCCACCTGTCGTCACCCGCCTCGCTGATGCAGCCCGTCCCGTACCACCATGTCGCCGTGGCCACGGGAACCCGCCACGTCACCGTCGCCGGCCAGATCGCCCGCACCGCCGACGGCAGGCCCGTCGCCCCGGGCGATCTCGCCGGTCAGGTCGCTCACGCCCTTCGCAACACCCACGCCGGGCTGGCCAGCGCGGGGGCGGGGCTCGGCGATGTCGTCCGCTTGACGTTCTACGTCACGGGGTGGTCCCCCGACCGCATCGCCGACTTCATGGCGGGTGTCCAGGAGGTGGCCGAGGAGATCGGGCTGCCCACGCCGATGCCGCCGGCATCGCTCATCGGGGTCGACTACCTCTTCGAGCCCGATGTCCTCGTCGAGGTCGAGGCGACCGCGATCCTCGACTGACGCCCCGCGGCGGGCCCCCGGAACCTCAGCCCCGGAAGACGGGCAGCTGCGAGGCGAGGCCGAGCAGCAGGCCGAAGAACATGAGCAGGATGATGCCGCGCCGCGTCGACCCGCGATTGGTGCCGTCGGTGCCGATCTGCTGGTTGCGCACGAAGATGATGAGGGCGACCAGCAGCACCGCCAGTCCGGTGAGCGCCAGGACGATCGACATCAGTCGTCGTCACCGTCCCGACGCCGCCGCACCATCTGCACGACGACGACCACGAGGGTGGTCGTGAGCATGAGGGCGACGCTGATCAGCAGCAGGTTCTGCTCGAACTCGTTCACAGGATGCCCGGATCCTCGGTCTCGTACGGCTCGGCCTCGAGCAGGTCGGCGACCGAGTCGAGGATCTCGTCGGGGCGGAAGGGGTAGCGCTCGATCTCGGCGTCGTCCGAGATGCCGGTGCGCACGAGCACGGTGTGCAGGCCCGCCTCGATGCCCGCCACGACGTCGGTGTCCATGCGGTCGCCGATCATGCCGGTGTTCTCGGAGTGCGCTCCGATGCGGTTCATCGCGGAGCGGAACATCATCGGGTTCGGCTTGCCGACGACGTACGGGCTCTTGCCGGTCGCGTGCGAGATGAGCGCCGCGAACGAGCCGGTGGCGGGGACCACGCCCTCGGGGGTCGGGCCCGTGGCATCCGGGTTCGTGATGATGAAGCGTGCGCCGGCGTTGATGAACCGGATCGCCTTCGTGATGGCATCGAACGAGTAGTTGCGGGTCTCACCCACGACGACGTAGTCGGGGTCGGTCTCGGTCATGATGTAGCCCGCCTCGTGCAGGGCCGTGGTGAGGCCGGCCTCGCCGATGACGAACGCCGAGCCGCCGGGATGCTGCGACCGCAGGAAGTCGGCCGTCGCGAGCGCCGACGTCCAGATGCGGTCCTCCGGGACCTCGAGCCCCGACCGCGCGAGACGCGCGCTGAGGTCGCGCGGCGTGAAGAAGGGGTTGTTGGTCAGCACGAGGAACGGCGTGCCCGTCTCGCGCCACTGCGCGAGCAGTTCCGCCGCACCCGGGATGGGGTGGTTCTCGTGGACGAGGACGCCGTCCATGTCCGTGAGCCAGCACTCGATATCGGCGCGTGTCCGCATGGCCCCAGCCTAGCCGTGGCGATCCGGCCGTAGTCTTCACTCGTGGCCCACGACGACTGGAATCCCCGCAAGCTGCCCGACCTGTCGGGCAAGCGGTACCTCGTCACGGGTTCCAACGCGGGACTCGGCTACTTCGCGACGCTCCAGCTCGCCTCCGCCGGGGCCCACGTCATCATGACCGGCCGCAGCCCGCAGCGCCTCGCGACCGCGCGCGCATCGGTCACGAGGGCCCTTCCCGAGGGGGTGGGCTCGATCGAGACGCTGCTGCTCGACACCAGCAACCTCGGTTCGGTCCGTGCGGCGGCGGCGACCGCGCGCGGGCGCAAGCCCCTGCACGGCCTGCTTCTGAACGCCGGGATCGTGCACCCGCCTCGGCAGCGCCGCACGACCCCCGACGGCCATGAGCTGGTGTTCGCCACCAACGTCCTCGGCCACTACGCGCTCGCCGGTGAGCTGCTCATCGCGCTCGCCGCGGGCCGCGGGCGCATGGTGTGGGTCGGCTCGGTGTCGACCTCGATCTGGAAGTACGACCCGACCGACATCGAGCTCGAGAGCGACTACTCGCCCTGGCGCGCGTACGTCCAGTCGAAGGTCGCCACGACCTCGCTCGGCCTCGAGGCCGACCAGCGGCTGCGGGCGGCGAGCGTGCCCGTCTCGAGCCTGGTCGCCCACCCCGGGTACTCCACGAGCGGGCGCACCCGCGGCATCGCGGGGATCAACGAGCCCACGCGCATGACGCGCTTCACCGACAACCTCCAGGTCGCCGTGACCCAGTCGAAGGAGCGCGGGGCCTGGCCGCTCGTGCGCGCGCTCGTCGATCCGGATGCCGCGGGCGGCGAGTTCTACGGACCCTCCGGCGTGGTGCGGGGCGAGCCGCGCGTCGCGACGCCCGCGGCGATCACGCGCGATCCCGAGATCGCCGCGCGCCTGTGGTCGTACTGCGAGCACACGACCCGCACGCCGTGGCCGTATCTGAAGGCGAGCCGGACGCGCGCGAAGAGCTGATCGCGCTCAGGCGGTGATCCAGATGGCCGCGGCGGCGCCGGGCGGCAGCACGGCGGAACCGCCGCCGTCGAGCTGAACGCTGTCTCGTCCGCTGACGATCAGGGTGTGACCGACGTCGATGCCGCGTTCCTCGAGCGCCCGCAGGAGCGCCGGGTCGCGGTCGCTCACGCGGAGGATGCGGCCCTCGTGGCCGATCGCGGCTTCGGCGAGCAGCACGAACGGCTCGCGATGGACCTCGCCGTCGGCGTCGGGGATCGCGTCGCCGTGCGGATCGAATCGCGGATCGCCCAGCCGCTCCGCGATGCCCGCGAGCAGACGGTCGCTGATGGTGTGCTCGAGCACCTCGGCCTCGTCGTGCACCTCGTCCCAGGCGTACCCGAACTCGCGCACGAGCCACGTCTCGATGAGCCGGTGACGCCGGATGATGGATGCCGCCCGCCGGCGGCCCGTCTCGGTCAGCGTCACCGGTCCGTAGGGGCGATGCGACACGAGGTCCTGTGCGGCGAGCTTGCGCACCATCTCGGTGACCGTCGACGGTGCGAGCCCGAGCATGGCCGCGAGCTGCGACGGGGTGATCGGCGCCGACTGCCACTCGGTGTGGTGGTAGATCGTCTTCAGGTAGTCGTCGACGGCGGGGGAGGGCACACTCCAGATTATCCGCGGGGGCGGGATAGCCTGTCCCGGTGACCCGCCCCGACCCCGCCGACGCGGAACCGCAGCTGCCGGTGGGCGTGGGACCGTGGCCGGGCGGCCCGGACGCATGGCCCGACGACCCCCGCTACGACCCGCAGCTGCTCGCCGACGGCGACCGGCGCAACGTCGTGGACCGGTACCGCTACTGGCGGCTCGAGGCGATCGTGGCCGATCTCGACGAGCATCGGCATCCTTTCCACGTCGCGATCGAGAACTGGCAGCACGACATGAACATCGGCTCGATCGTTCGCAGCGCCAACGCGTTCGGTGCGGCGGAGGTGCATATCGTCGGACGCCGGCGCTGGAACCGCCGCGGCGCGATGGTCACCGACCGCTACCAGCACGTCCGCCACCACGAGGATGTCGCCTCCTTCGCCACGTGGGCGCGCGAGAACGACCTCCCGATCGTCGCGGTGGACAACGTCCCGGGGTCGGTTCCGGTCGACCGGGTCGACCTGCCCGAGCGTGCCGTGCTGATGTTCGGCCAGGAAGGCCCGGGGCTTTCGGCCGAGGCCGTGGCCGCGGCATCCGTCGTCGTCGAGATCACGCAGTACGGCTCGACGCGATCGATCAACGCCTCGGCGGCGGGTGCCGTCGTCATGTACGAGTGGTGCCGGCGCTGGGCTCGGTGAGCCCGCATCGACCGGAGATCACCGCTCGGGGTGACGGTCGGGCGTGACGGCGTAGACGAACAGCCCCGTCGCCGAGGCGCTGAGCTCGACCGTGGCGTCGGCGGGCACGTCGCGGATGCTGTGCGCCTGGGCGTTCTCGTCGACCGCCGCACAGGTCGCCTCACCGCTGTCGAGCGTCTCGCCGTTCGCCGTCACGGTGTAGGTCAGCTGACTGCCGGAGCCGGTGACGCAGGCGATCGTCACGATGGCGGGAGCCTCGCCCGCCGTGACCGCGATGATCGGCTCTCCGCCCGGATCGAGGACACCCGCCTCGCGCTGAGTCCACGAGGCTCCGCCGAGCGCGTTCTCGGGGATGACGGTGTCGGCCCAGCGCTGGGCGTCATCCGCGGTGGGTCGGGGAAGCGTGCGCGCGTCATCGGACGGGGTCGCGACCTCGACCGGCGGAGTCCGTTCCGCGCAGCCGCAAGCGAGCATCCCGACCGCGAGCACGGCGATGCCGGCGGCGGAAACAGAGGTGAGCTTCGGCATGGGGCCACGGTACGGGCCGAGGCTGAGGTTCGCACGTGAGCGAGGTTTCGACCCGATCACAGTTTCGCCCGGGCCGCCGTTCAGACGGCGATGCGCAACCATGCGCCCCGGCGCACGCGCCAGCCGAGGGTGAGCAGCCGAGCGATCATGTACACACCGAAGAACGCCGCCGCGAGCCACGCGAGGCCCGCCGCGCCGTCCGGATGCAGCGCACCGATGATCAGGAGAGCGGGGATGAAGGGCACGAGGTTGAGCCCGCCGGCGATGGCGAGGTAGCGCGCATCTCCGGCGCCCATCAGAACGCCGTCGAGGACGAAGACGACGCCGCACACGGGCTGGGCGATCGCGAGGACGAGCAGAGCCGGCTGCACGAGCGCGGCGACCGCGGGATCGCCGGTGAACAGCAGCCCGATGACGCCCGACGTCGCCGCGATCAGCCCGCCCACGAGCACTCCGAACCACGCGCCCAAGGCGACGGTCCGCCCGAGCACGCGCTTGACGAACGTCTCGTCGCCGGCACCGAGCCCGCGTCCGATCAGGGCCTGCGCGGCGATCGCGAGGGCGTCGAGCGCGAAGGCCGCGGTCGAGAAGATCGTGAAGGCGACCTGCCAGCCGGCGAGTTCGTTCGTTCCCAGTCCCGTCGCGACCGCGACGGTCGCGAGCAGCGCGGCCCGCAGCGACACCGTGCGCAGGAACAGCCAGCCGCCCAGACGCGCCGACCCGCGCATGCCGTCGGCGCGGGGCCGGAGCGACGCCGAATGCCGGCGGGCGAGACGGCCGATCACGACGGCGTAGGCACCGACCATGCCCCACTGGGCGATGACGGTGCCCATGGCCGATCCGGCGATTCCCCATCCGAAGCCGTAGATGAACAGGACGTTCAGCAGAGCGTTCGCGCCGAACCCGAGGCCGGCGATCCACAGCGGGGTGACGGTGTCCTGCATCCCGCGCAGCAGCCCGGTCGCCGCGAAGACGACGAGCATCGCCGGAAGCCCCCACATCGACAGCCGCAGGTAGGTCTCGGCATCCGTCGAGACGGCCTCCCCGGCGCCGAACAGACCCACCAGCAGCGGGGTCGCGAGCGAGCCGGCCGCCGCGAGCACGGCGCCGAGGCCGAGCGCGAGCCACAGACCGTCGATCCCCGCGCTCACGGCGCTCGTGGAGTCGCCCGCCCCGAAGCGGCGCGCCACCGCCGGCGTCGTCGCATACGCGAGGAACACCATCAGGCCCACGATCGTCTGCAGCACCGCACCCGCGATGCCCAGGGCCGCGAGCGGCACGACGCCGAGGTGGCCGATGAGGGCGGCGTCGACGATGAGGAACATCGGCTCCGCGATGAGGGCCCCGAGCGCGGGAACGGCCAGCCGCAGGATCTCGCGGTTGAGCGTGGGCGCCATGAGACGAGCCTAGGGGCGGACCGCCGCCGGGCCGGCCTTGCACGCGGGCCCGGTCGCTGTCGAGCGCGCGGAGCAGCACCGCATCCCCGACTAGCGTTGATCATCGACCGGAGGGGAAGGACGGGGATGCGGCTGCTCAAACGCCTGGCGATCGCGCGCCTGCACGCGCGGCTGCCGACGTGGGTCCGCGTCGTCGTCGCCGCGGCGGCCGTCGTGCTCGGCGTCGTCATCGTCATCCGGCCCACGACCGCTCTCGACGTCCTCGCCTGGCTGATCGGCGGCGGCATGGCCCTGACGGGACTGCTCGAGCTCACCGGACGTGAGGGGGAGGCGCATCGGCCGCGCTGGCGCACGGCGACCGGCGTCGCCTGGCTGGTCGGCGGCGCGATCGTCCTCCTCGCGCCGGGACTGACGGTCCGCGTGGTCGCGATCGTCGTCGGCATCCTTCTTCTCGGCGGCGGCGTCCTCGGCGTCATCGCCGCGTTCGGACGCGGGCGCACGTGGGACGCGCGCATCGCCGATGCGGCATTCGGCGCATCGGGGGTCATCTTCGGCGCGCTCGCACTGTTCTGGCCCGACATCACCCTGCTCGTGACCGCCGTCGTCTTCGGAGCACGGTTGATCATGAGCGGCGTCGTCGACCTCTGGACGCGGTTGCGCCGTCGCCGCGACGACCGGGCGGCCGAACGGCTGGGGGCCGACGGGCGCCCGCGCCGGCGATGGGGTCGCACCGTGGTTGCGATCGCCTCCGTCGCGCTCGCCGTCACCACGACGATCGTGACCGCGCCGCTGCGCGACGGTTCGACCGTCGTCGACGACTTCTACGCGGCACCGCGCGACCTGCCCGACGAGCCTGGACGACTCGTACGCGCCGAGCCGTTCGAGGCGGGCATCCCGGCGAGCGCCCAGGGATGGCGCATCCTCTACACCACGACGGGAGTCGAGGGGGAGGTCCGCGTCGCGAGCGCCATCGTGGCGGTGCCGCGCGAGGGAGACGGGCAGTGGCCGGTGATCGACTGGAATCACGGCACCACCGGGTTCGCTCAGCACTGCGCCCCGTCGCTGCAGCCGCGCGGACTGTGGGCGGGGGCGTTCTACATGCTGCCGCGAGCCATCAAAGAGGGATGGGCCGTCGTCGGCACCGACTACATCGGGCTCGGGACCGAGGGTCCGCACCCGTACCTCGTCGGCCTGCCGAGCGCGCACGCCTCGCTCGACGCCGTGCGCGCGGCTCGCGAGCTCGAGGAGGCCGATCTCGGTGCGCGGACCGTCGTCTGGGGGCACTCGCAGGGCGGTGCTGCCGCGCTGTGGACGGGCGCCGTCGCCCGGGAGTACGCCCCCGAGGTCTGGGTGCGGGGCGTCGCCGCCCTCGCCCCGGCGAGCGACCCGGCGGCTCTCGTGCAGGGCATCTCCAGCGTCACCGGCGGGAGCATCTTCGCCTCTTACGCCTTCGCCTCGTTCTCGGCGATCTACCCCGAGATCGAGTATCGCGACTATGTGCGTCCCGGCGCCGAGACGGTGCTGCGGCAGATGTCGGAGCGGTGCCTGTCCGACCCGACGATCGTGCTGTCGGTGGCCGCGGCGCTCGGGATGAGCCGGGATCCCGCGCTGTTCTCGCGGTCGCCGGCATCCGGGGTGCTCGGTCGCCATCTGCGCGAGAACACGGCTCCGCTTCGTTCCACCGCGCCCGTGCTGCTGGCGCACGGCGGAGCCGACAGCGTCATCCCCGTGCAGACCCAGGCCGCCTTCGTCGACCGGATGTGCGCGGCGGGCCAGGACGTCGATTTCCGCACGTACGCGGGATTCGAGCATGCGGGCGTCGTCGAGCGCCCGTCGCCCCTCATCGACGAGCTGTTCGACTGGACCAGGGACCGTTTCGCCGGCATCCCGGTTGCCGAGGGATGTACCACCACAGAACGCTGAACGCCCTCGGAAGTTCGTGTCGTCCGGTCGGCCTAGCATGGGTGCCATGACCGACCCCGTCCTCCCCTCCGGAATCGACATCGCCGAGCTGAGCCCCGAGATCCGACCGCAGGACGATCTGTTCCGGCACGTCAACGGCAGCTGGCTCGAGCGCACCGAGATCCCCGACGACAAGGCGCGGTGGGGCTCGTTCCACGTCATCGCCGAACAGGCCGAGAGCGACGTCCGCGCGATCATCGACGACGCGACGTCGGCCGAGCCGGGCACGGTGCAGCGCAAGATCGGCGACCTGTTCACGAGCTTCATGGACACGGCCCGTATCGACGAGCTCGGCGCCGAGCCGCTGCGCCCGCAGCTGGCGCGGGTCGACGCGGTCGACTCGATCACGGCGCTGCTGAGCACCGTCGGTGAGCTCGAGCGCGAGGGCATCGGCGGCATGATCGGCACGTTCATCGAGCCCGACCCGGGCAACCCCGAGCGCTATGTCGTCTTCTTCGTCCAGGGCGGGCTGTCGCTTCCCGACGAGAGCTACTACCGCCTCGACGGCTTCGACGCCACGCGCACCGCGTTCCGCGGCTACGCCGAGCGCATGCTCGAGCTCGCCGGCGTCGGCGATGCCGCGGACCAGGCCGACCGCATCGTGCGGCTCGAGACCGAGCTCGCCACGCACCACTGGGACAACGTCCGCAACCGCGACGCGGTGGCGACCTACAACCTGCACACGTGGGACGAGGTGCGAACCCTCGCGGGCGTCGACCTCGACCCGTGGCTCGAGGGTCTCGCGCCCCGGCACCGCGACGGCTTCGCCGAGATCAACGTCAACCAGCCGAGCTTCCTCTCCGGTCTGGGCACGCTGCTGACCGACGAGCACCTCGACGATTGGAAGGCCTGGCTGCGGCTGCAGGTCGTCCGTGCGTCGGCGCCGTTCCTGCCCGACGCGTTCGTCGCCGACAACTTCGCCTTCTACGGCACCCAGCTCACCGGCGTGCCCGTGAACCGCGAGCGCTGGAAGCGGGGGGTCAGCATCGTGCAGGCGGCTCTCGGTGAAGCGGTCGGCGAGATCTACGTCGAGCGGCATTTCCCGCCCCAGGCCAAGGTCGAGATGGACGCCCTGGTCGACAACCTCATCGAGGCCTACCGGCAGTCGATCACGGGCCTCGAGTGGATGACGCCGGCCACACGCGAGCGTGCGCTCGAGAAGCTCGCGGCCTTCACGCCGAAGATCGGCTACCCCGACCGCTGGAAGGACTACTCCGCGCTCGAGATCGATCCCACCGACCTCCTGGGCAACGTCCTGCGCTCGACCGAGTGGGAGTACGAGCGTCAGCTCGCCAAGCTCGGCCAGCCGATCGACCGTGACGAGTGGCACATGACGCCGCAGACGGTCAACGCCTACTACAACCCGCTGATGAACGAGATCGTCTTCCCCGCGGCCATCCTGCAGCTGCCGTTCTTCTCGTCCGAGCGCGACGCCGCGGCGAACTACGGCGGCATCGGCGCGGTCATCGGCCACGAGATCGGGCACGGATTCGACGACCAGGGCAGCGCCTACGACGGCACCGGCGCGCTCAACGACTGGTGGACCGACGCCGACCGCGCCGCCTTCGAGGAGCGCACGGGGGCACTGATCGACCAGTACAACGCGCTCGTGCCGCGGGGACTCGGCGAGGAGCACGCCGTCAACGGCGCGCTCACCATCGGCGAGAACATCGGCGACCTGGGCGGCCTCGGCATCGCGCTGAAGGCGTACCGGCTGCACCTCGCCGCCACGATGTCGCCGGAAGAGCTGGCCGAGGCGCCCGACGGTCCCGTGATCGACGGCTTCACGGGTGTGCAGCGGCTGCTGCTCAGCTGGGGACAGATCTGGCAGCAGAAGGGGCGCGACGCCGAGACGATCCGGCTGCTCACGATCGACCCGCACGCCCCGAACGAATTCCGATGCAACCAGATCGTCCGTAACATCGATGCGTTCTACGACGCATTCGGCGTGACCGAGGGAGACGAGCTGTGGCTCGCGCCCGAGCGCCGCGTCACGATCTGGTGATCACTCGAACCGAATCGCTCGAACTGACTCCGACGGAGACGAGAACATGACGGTGGATGGATCCGAATCCTCCCCCGGGACCGCCCGCTCGCGCGCGGAGCGACGCACCGGCGCGCGCCCGCGCCGTCGCTCCGGCGTGCCGCGGCGAGGGTTCGCGTCGACCGAGAAGGCGCTCGACGCCCTGGCGGCATCCGGGGCGCGGGTGTCGGTGCGGGTCAGCGACCTCGACCGCGGTACGCCCGTGCTCGCGGGCGACGACTTCGTCACGCTGCCGGTCGCGGGCCTGGGCATCGTCCCGTTGCTGATCGAGGTGGCGACGCGCTTCGAGGCCGGGACCCTCGATCCGCTCGAGATCGTCGATCGGTCGACCGTCGGCGACGTCGCGGTCGCGGGGCTCTGGCGCCATCTCGCGGCGCCCGCCCTGCCGCTCGGCGATCTCGCGGTGCTGGCCGCCTCGACCGGCGACGCGCTCGCCGCCAACGCCCTGCTCGAGCGGGTCGGCCTCGATGCCGTGCGGGCGCGGATCGGAAGCCTCGGGATGCCGCGCACGGCGCTGCTCGACCGGTTCCGCGACACCCGCGGGCCCGACGATGCGCCGCACTACGCTCTCGGCACGGCGCGCGAGCTCGCCGCCATGTTCGCGGCACTGGTCAACACCGACGTCGTCTCGCCCGGGGTGAGCGCCCAGGTGTCCGAGTGGCTGAGTCTGAACCACGACCTGTCGCTCGTCGGCTCGGTGACAGGACTCGATCCCTTCGCGCACGACGACGACAAGCACGAGCTGCTGTTCGTCAACAAGACCGGTCGGGCCGACGGCATCCGCGCCGAGGCCGGCGTGCTCGCCGGCCCCCGCGCCGGGGTGGCGTACGCGTTGCTGGTCGGGTTCGACGACCTGTCGATGAGCGATCGTCTGCGCGCTCACGAGGCGTTCCGCGCGTTCGGGTTCGACCTCATGGAGTACGTCTTCTGATGTGATCCGGCCGTGCGCTTGACTCTCACACCGTGTCAGGCTGTCGAGTGGGATCACCATGTTGAGTATCGGAGAGTTCGCCCGGCTGGCCGGCGTATCGGTGCGGATGCTGCGCCATTACGACCAGCTCGGCCTGTTGCGTCCGCATCGCGTCGATCCGGCCTCGAGCTACCGCTCGTACTCCGCGTCGCAGCTCGATCGGGCCAACCGGCTGATCGCGCTGAAGGACCTCGGCTTCACCCTCGAACAGGTCGGCCGGCTGCTCGACGACGGTATGTCGTCGGCATCGGTGGCCGCGCTCCTGCGGGAGCGGAGGGCTGAGCTGAGCGGCCAGATCGCAGCGGACGTACAGCGGCTGCACGAGGTCGAGGCGAGGCTCCGATCGATCGAGAAGGAGATACCCGTGTCCACATTCATCGAGACCGCACTGCCCGAGCTGACTCTGACCCAGCTGTCGGTCCGCATCGACGAGATGGCGCAGATCGAAGACGAGATCAGCGTCATGTTCCAGCGCGTGAACGACCGTATCGAGTCCGCCGGTGCGCAGCGGGTCGGACCCGGCGTCGCCGTCTACACGACGACAGGCGACGGCATGGTCGTCGCCGCGGCCGAGCAGATCGGCGAGGCGCCGGTGCCCGACGGCCTCGAGCGCGCGGTCGTCGCGGCCGAACCGCGGGCGCTCACCCTTCGCTACGAGGCGCCCGATCTGGCCGGCATCCAGAGCGCGTGGCAGGCGCTGGTCGCCGAGGCGGAGCGGCGCGGGCTGCGATCCGACGGCGCGTGCCGCGAGGTGTATCTGCAGACGCCCTATGACGGCGACCGATGGGTCATCGACCTGCAGCAGCCCGTGTCCTGAGCCCCGGCGCGGGGAGCGTTAGCCTGGGGGAGTGAGTTTGCTGGACCCCCGAGAAGCTGCACGTCGTGAGCAAGCCAAGTATCGGGGGGCCACCTCCGCGCTGGTCGCGAGCCTGATCTGGGGAATCCTGTCCGTCGCCGCCGCGGGTGTCATCGGGTTCGCGATCGGCGGCATCTTCGACCAGCTCCGGACCGTGAACATCAACAGCGTCTTCGGCACGTGGGACACCGGCATCCCGGTTGCCGTCCGCGGATGGGGCCTGCCCGTCGGCATCCTTCTGCTTCTCGTCTGCATCGGACAGTACGGCAAGTGGAACCACCGGTTCAGCGCACGCGAGAAGGGCTATGCGGCGATCGGCCCGCTCACGATCATCCTGGCCGGGCTGGCCATCGGCACGTGGGTGGCGACGACGATGTGGATCGCGCCCGACGCGATCGGCGTCGCCGTCGACCCGACGTTCGGACAGAACGAGCCGTGGGGTGTCGGCGAGTGGATTCTGTACGCCGGACAGTGGTGGCTCCCCGGTCTTCTCGCGCTTCTCGCGGTGCTCAGCTACATCGCGCGGGTGCGCGCCCTCGCGACGCGTCGCCGCAACAACGCGGTCATCTCGCGTCTTCTGGGCTCGGGCTCGCGCGTCGAGGCGGAGATCGTCGAGGCGCCCCTGCCCGCGCACGACGCGTCGCGGATGGCCGCATCGCTGGTGGCGAAGTTCACCGACGCCGTCGGCACGGATCGCTGGGTCACGACCATGGTGCTCATCGCGCCGCGCGAGGTGCCGGCGGTCGGCGACACGCGTCCGCTGGTGTTCGACCCCGCCGACCCCGGTGACACGACGCGCATCTTCCTGTCGCCGACGGGAAAGACGGGCGTCGACGACTTCGAGCCGGTGCAGCCCGCGAGCTGAGGCTCCGTCCGGGAGCCGAGACCCCGCCCGCGGGTTGAGACCCCGCCCGCGGTCAGAAGACGATCGTGTGGTTGCCGTGTCGGATGACGCGGTCCTGCGCGTGCCACAGCACCGCGCGCGAGAGCACCTGGCGCTCGACGTCAGCGCCGCGGCGGGCGAGCTCGGCCGCAGTGTCGGCGTGGGTCACGCGGATCGTGTCCTGCTCGATGATTGGCCCCTCGTCGAGGTCGGTGGTGACGTAGTGGCTCGTCGCCCCGATGAGCTTGACGCCGCGTTCCTTGGCCTTCTTGTAGGGCTCGGCGCCGATGAAGGCGGGGAGGAACGAGTGGTGGATGTTGATGACGGGCACGCCTAGCTTCTCGAGGAAGTCCGACGACAGGATCTGCATGTAGCGGGCGAGGACGACGAAGTCGACGTTGCCGACGAGCAGCTTCAGGATCTCGGCTTCGGACGCCGACTTGTCGGGGCCGGGCGTCGAGGGGACGTGGAAGAAGGGGACGTTGAACGAGCGGACGTCCTCGGCCGACGTGGTGTGGTTGGACACGACCATCGGCACCGTCACGGGGAGATCGCCGCGGCGGTGGCGCCACAGCAGGTCGAGCAGGCAGTGGTCCTGCTTCGACGACAGGATCGCCATGCGCTTGGGCACCGACTGGTCGGTCAGCGACCACTGCAGATCGAACCCGGCGAGCGTCTCGCCGATCTCGGCTTCGATCGACGGACGGTCGACCGCGAAGTTCGGCCGGTGGAACACGACGCGGCAGAAGTAGGCGCCGCCGGTCGGGTCATCGGAGTACTGGTCGAACGCGACGATGTTGCCACCCACGCGGGTGACCATCGCCGACAGGGCGGCGATGATGCCCGGCTGGTCCTGCCCGTGCACGATGAGGCAGGCGTGGGCGGGGTGGAGCGCAGAGTCGATCATCCTTCGATTCTGCCCTGTCCGACGGGCCCTCTCGGCACGTCACTCCCGTCGACTCGCCGGATTCTGCGGGTCCGCGGGGTGCGGCATCCGCGTTTCTTGGCGAGTCGACGGGGGAGACGGGGAAAGGAGGGTCAGTCGACGTCGAGGTAGTCCTCGATGACGAACGCGGCCTCGCCGGCGTGGGTCGCCGGGAAGAGGTGCCCGCCGCCTTCGAGGGTCACGAGGCTGACGAGGCCGGGAGCGGCGGCCTGGAGGCGCTCGCCGTTCGCGGGCGGCAGCACGTCGTCGTCGGCACCCTGGATGAGCATGACGGGGACCGTCGGGGCGAGCGCGCGCCATTCGTCGAGCGACACGGCCGCCGCGGCTGCCGCCTGCAGGGGCTCGAGGTCGGTGCGGGGTTCGTCGCCCTCCGCGCCGAGCAGCAGCACGCCGTCGACGCGGTCGGTGTGGTCGGTCGACACGGTGCGTGCGACGGCGCCGCCGAAGGCGTGGCCGCCGACCCAGGCATCGCCGAGTCCGACGTGGTCCATGACGTCGACGACATCCTGTGCCAGGTCGTGCAGCGTGACGCCCTCGGTCTGCGCCGTGCGGTAGCCCACGCGCAGGATGCGGAAGTCCTCCTCGGCCAGCACGTGCGCGAGGGTGCCGAGGGCGGCGACGTTGCTGTACCCGGGGATCAGCACCAGGACCGGCTCGCTGCCGGCATCCTCGACGTAGGGGATGGCGCGGCCCTCGGGCTCGAAGATCTGCGGCTGTGTGTCGGTCATGGCTCCCTCTCGCGGTGTCCTGCGATCTTTCACGGTAGTCGAATCGGCTGAGCACCCGCGGTCGCGGATGCAATGGATCGTGGTCGACACCCCGCTGGCGGATGCCGCTCCCCGGGATGTCGTCGATGATCCCTTGCATCGCGGAACGGCCGCCCGCGGCGAGGAAGAGTCAGACGCGCGATGCGGCGATCCGGGCGCCCTCGCCGAGGGAGGCGAGCTTGGCCCACGCGATGTCGGGATGGATGCGGCCGCCGAGGCCGCAGTCGGTCGAGGCGATCACGCGGTCGGGCCCGACGATGCTCGCGAAGCGCTCGATGCGCTGCGCGACGAGCTCGGGGTGCTCGACGACGTTGGTCGCGTGGCTGACGACGCCGGGCACGAGCACGAGGTCGTCGGGCACCGACGTCTGCGCCCACACGCCCGACTCGTGCTCGTGGCGGACGTTGCCGGCCTCGAACGAGATCGATCCGACGTTCGCCTCGAGGACGACGGGCAGGATGTCGGCGAGAGCGACGTCGGTCGTGTGCGGACCGTGCCACGAGCCCCAGCAGACGTGCAGCCGCACGAGCTCCTTCGGCAGCCCGGCGATCGCGTGGTTGATGGCCTCGACGCGGATGCGGGTGAACGCCTGGTAGTCGGCGATCGCGGGCTCCGGGTTGATCTGGTCGAAGTTCTCGGCGAGCGAGGGGTCGTCGAGCTGGACGATGAGACCCGCGTCGGTGATCGCCTTGTACTCCTCGCGCAGGGCGTCGGCCCACGCGAAGATGTGCTCCTCGTCGGTGGCGTAGTACTCGTTGCGCACGCGTGAGGCCGAGCCGGGGGCGATCGCGGTGAGGAAGCCCTGCTCGCCGTCGCGCAGCGTCGCCTTCAGATTGGCGATGTCGGATGCCACGGCCGCGTGCCCGCGGTAGGCGATCGGCCCGGTCGTCGTGGGGAACGCCGTCGCGGTCGCTCCCGCTTCGACGGCGTCGGCGTAGACGGCGGGGAAGAGCTGCCGGTCGCGGCGATCGAGGAACGAGGTGAGGCGGATGCGGCCCGGCTCGGAGCGCACGGGCGGCTCGTTGAACGCGTTGACCTCGGTCAGCGACAGGCCGCTCGCCCGCTGGAACGAGTACGACCACCACGCGCCGTAGTCGACCGCGTTCGACATCGCCTTGCCGAACTCGCCGTCGCCGACCTGGGTCACGCCCGCCTCGCGCTGGCGTGCGACCACGTCGGCCACCGCCTGCGCGGTCAGCTCGGTGAACTCGGGGCTGGACTGCAGGGTGAAACCGTCGTCGGCGAAGGTGCGCGCGCGGTTCGCGTCGATGAGGGCCTGCGTGCGGGGGAGGCTGCCGGCGGTGGTCGTGGTGATCTCGGTCATGAGCGTCGCTTTCTCATCGGGTGCGCCGCGACTCTAGCGCCGGGTCCGCGATGGCCCGGCATCCGGCCGTCATCGTGTGACGATGCCGCCCGCGCGGGCGTTCACCAGACGATGCCGCCGCCGACCGAGATCCCGCCCCACGTCAGCAGCACGAAGATGCCGGCGAAGACGACCGGGGCGATGCCCGACCCGCTGCGGGCGAGGCCCTTCAGAAGCGCGATCACGACGAGCACAGCGGCCACGAGCGAGAGGCCCCCGCCGAGGACGAAGCCGATGAACAGCGGGATCGGCATGAGGATGAGCCCGAGGAGGCCGACCCAGAAGGCGGCCCAGGCGGTGGGGTTCGAGCGGCGCACTGCGGAGGAGGACATGCCTCCATTCTCCCGCGTGTGTCAGCGCACGTCGCGCATGAGTGCGAGCACGGGCTTTCGGGCCGCGGCGAGGGCGAGGCCGAGGACGATCGCGATGGCGGCGAGGATCGAGAAGTAGGGCACCTCGTTCTCGGGGTCGTAGAAAGGCGCGAGCAGTCCCGAGATCGCCGTTCCCAGCGAGACCGAGAGGAAGAACAGCGCGACCATCTGCGTCTGGAACCTCGCCGGTGCGAGCTTTGTCGCAGCCGACAGACCGACGGGCGAGATCAGCAGCTCGGCGACGGTGAACACGAACAGGATGCCGACGATGGCGAGCAGCGGTGTCGCCGAGGGGCCGTCCGAGGCGAACGGCAGGAAGAGCAGGAACGCCAGTCCCATGACGATGACGCCCGCGCCGAACTTGATCGGTGTCGAGGGCTGACGCCTTCCGAGCTTCGTCCACAGAGCCGCGAAGACCCCCGAGAGGATGATGATGAAAACGGGGTTGATGGAGTTGACCCAGTCCGGCGGCATCTCCCACCCGAAGATGTTGCGGTCCAGCCGCTTCTCGGCGTAGATCGGGATGACGGTGAACTGCTGCTGGTACAGCGACCAGAAGGCGACGCTGACGATGAACAGCGGGATGAAGCCGTACACGCGCGACCGCTCGGTCGAGGTGATCCGCGAGCTCGAGATGATCACGGTGAAGTAGGCGATCGTCGCGGCGATGACGACGATGACGACGACGAGCGACAGGTTGTCGGCCCGGATGACTCCGAGGGCGATCAGGAGCGCGATGGCCGCGATCGCCGCCACGGCGATGCCGATGACCAGCGGGTAACGCGACCGGGGGAGCGGGTTGGGAACGCGACGCGCGGCCTCGGGCAGCGACCGGCGTCCGATGGCGTACTGGATCAGGCCGATGGTCATGCCGACCGCCGCGGCGCCGAACGCCCAGTGGAACCCGAGGCTCGTGCGCAGGAAGCCCGTCAGGAGCGGCCCCGCGAAGGCGCCGAGGTTGATGCCGAGGTAGAACAGCGAGAATCCGGCGTCGCGGCGGGGGTCGTGCTCGGAGTAGAGGGATCCGACGACCGCCGTGGCGTTCGCCTTCAACCCGCCCGAGCCGAGGGCTACGAGCACGAGCCCGACCGCGACCGAGAGCAGCCCCGGGAGCACCGCGAGCGCGACGTGGCCCGCGACGATGATGATCGCGCTGAAGAAGAGCACGCGCTCGGAGCCCAGCAGGCGATCGGCGATCCATGCTCCGAGGATCGTCGAGAGATAGACCGCTCCGCCGTAGGCGCCGACGATGCCGACGGCCGTGGCCTCGGGCAATCCCGCCCCGCCGTCCGAGACCGAGAAGTAGAGGTAGTAGACCAGGACGATCTGCATGCCGTAGAAGCTGAACCGCTCCCACAGCTCGACGCCGAAGATGTGCGTGAGCGCCCACGGCTGCCCGAAGAAGCGGCGGTCGTTCCTGCTGTCGTCGGAGGAATGATCGCGGGATGCGGTGGTGGCTGCGTCCTCGTGGCTCATGGATGCCGACGATACGCCGCTCAGGGCAAGGAGGGGTGCGCCTCGTGCGGATCACGGCGTTGCGGTATGCACAGCGCGACGGCGAGGGCGATCACGGCGGCGCCCAGGCCGAGGGCGAACGACACCTGGAATGCCGCAGGTGCCGGCACGGCCACGCCGTCGCGCTCGAGGGAGAACGCGGCGAGCACGGCGCCGATCAGTGCCGCGGCGGTGCTCGTCCCGAGCGAGCGGAACAGGGCGTTGAGCCCGTTCGATGCGCCGGTCTCGGTCGGGGGCACCGAGCGCATGATGAGCATCGGCATGCCGGCGTAGCCGAAGCCGATGCCCACGCCGATGAGGAGATTCGCCGCGAGCAGATGCCAGACCTCGGAGGCCCACACGAGGGAGAAGCCGTAGGCGAGGATCAGGGCGATCGAGCCGAGGACGAGCAGCAGGCGGGGACCGACGGTGCGCGCCAGGCGCCCCGAGAACGGCGAGAGCACCATCATCACCAGGCCCGCCGGCATGACGATGAGGCTCGCCTGCAGCAGCGTCAGCCCGAAGCCGCCGACCGCTTCGGGAAGCTCGAGCATCTGCGGATACGACACGTTCGAGGCGAAGAGCGAGAAGCCGATGGCGATCGAGGCGAGGTTCGTCAGCAGCACCGCGGGCCGGGCGGCGACGCGCAGGTCGAGCAGCGGGTCGGCGATGCGCAGCTCGAACCACCCCCACACCAGCAGCACGAGGATGCCGCCGAGGCCGCAGGCGAGGGTCGCCGCCGACGCCCAGCCCCACGTGTTCCCGCGCGAGACGGCGAGGAGCACGCCGGTCAGGCCGATCGCGAGGCCGATCGCCCCGATGAGGTCGAATCGGCCGGGGGTTCGCAGCACGCTCGGCGGAACGATGAGCACGACAAGCACGAGGACGACCGCGCCCAGGCCCGCCGACATCCAGAACAGCACGTGCCAGTCGCTCGTCTCGGTGATGAGCGCGCTCACGGGCATGCCGACGGCACCGCCGACGCCGAGGGTCGCCGACATCAGCGCGATCGCCGCGTCGACGCGGTTCTCGTGCAGCACGTCGCGCATGATCGAGATCCCGAGCGGCACGACGCCCGTCACCGCGCCCTGCAGGGCACGCCCGACGATGACGCCGACGATGTCGGTCGACAGCGCCGCGATGATCGACCCGACGATGAGCAGGACGAGCAGCACGAGCACGATGCGGCGCTTGCCGTACATGTCGCCGAGCCGCCCCGCGATCGGGGTGAAGACCGCCGCGGCGAGCAGCGTGGCGGTGACGACCCACGCCGTGTCCTCGCGGCTCGCGTCGAGCAGCTCCGGCAGCTTCGACTGGATCGGGACGACGAGCGTGAACATGAACGAGGAGGCCAGTCCCGCGATGGCCAGCACGGCGACGATCGCGCCCTGCCGCGGCATCCGGGTGAGTCTTCGTCGTTGGTCGTCGCCCGATGCCATCCCTTCAGGCTATCCGCGGCGGCGTAGGGTGGGCTCATGAGCGAGAGCGTTCCCCCGATCCCAGCCGACGTGCCCGCGGGGATCGACATCCGCCCCCTCGAGACCGTCGCCGACATCTTCGCCGGCGCCGCGGTGCTGCGCGAGGTGTGGGGCGGCGACCGCGATTCGGTGCCCACGAACCTCATGCGCGCGCTGGCCTACTCGGGCAACTACGTGGTCGGCCTCTTCGACGGCGACCGGGTCGTCGGCGCGTCGGTGGCGTTCTTCGCCGAGCCCGGAGCGCGGTCGATGCACTCGCACGTGACCGGTGTGCTGCCGGAGTACCAGCAGCAGGGGCTCGGACGCGTGCTCAAGCAGCATCAGCGGGCGTGGGCCTTCGCCCGCGAGGTCGGCACGATCACGTGGACCTTCGACCCGCTGTTCGCGCGCAACGCGCACTTCAACCTGCAGGTGCTCGGAGCCCGCATCAGCGACTACCTCGTCGACCAGTACGGCCTCATGGACGACGGCATCAACCGCGGCGAGGTCACCGACCGCCTCATGGTGACGTGGCCGCTCGCCGCGCCGCCGCAGGAGCGTCCGTCCGACGACCGGATCGTCGCGACGATCGAGGTGCCCGACGACATCCATGCCATCCGCGCCGCGTCCCCGGCCGAAGCCGACGCCTGGCGCGACCGCGTGCGCGCGCAGTTCCTCGAGCACTTCGCGGCCGGGCTCTCCGTCGGCGGCTTCGACGACCAGCGCGGCTACCTCCTCGTCCGGCCCTGACTGACCTGACCTGCGCCTGCACCCGCAATCGCAGCCGCAACCGAGCGAGGTCCCACTCCGGCCGGGTATCAGCTCTGAGTAACCGGCCCAAGTGGGACCTCGGGGTGTGCGTCGGGGTGGCGCGGGCTACTCGGCGCCGGCGTCGCGCCAGTCGTCGGACTCCATGTGCGAGCCGGCCTGCGGGCCCATCTGCAGCATCCCGCCGTCGACGACCCACGTTGCGCCGGTGACGTACGACGAGGCCGGCGAGGCGAGGAAGGCCACCACGGCTGCGATCTCCTCGGGCTTGCCGGGGCGCGGGATCGGGATGCCGGGACGGTGGGTCTTCTCGGCCTCGTCGCCCTCCATGTCGTTGATGGGCGTCGCGATCTCGCCCGGGGCGACGGAGTTGACGGTGATGTCACGGGGGCCGAGCTCCTGCGCCATCGTCTTCACGAGGCCCTCGAGCCCGTGCTTCGAGGCGACGTAGGCGGCCGAGCCCACGCGCGGCTGCGAGCCGTGGACGCTCGTCACCGCGATGATGCGGCCGCCGTCGCCGGCATCCGCCATGAGCTTCGCGGCGGTCTGCATCCCGAGGAACGCGCCGTCGAGGTTGAGCGCGACGACCGTGCGCCAGCCGTCGAGGTCGAGGTCGAGCACGGGCCCCCCGGTGCCCCCGCCGGCGTTGTTGACGAAGACGTCGAGGCCGCCGAGGTCTGCGGCGAGCTGCTCGATGACACCGGGGACCTTCTCGAACTCGGTCGCGTCGAACTGCGCGACGACGGCCTTGCGGCCCCGGGCCCGGACACCCTCGGCGGTCTCGTTCGCGCCCTCCTCATCGGAGTGCCAGGTGACCCCGACGTCCATTCCGGCGTCGGCGAGGGCGAGGGCGGTCGCGCGGCCGATCCCCGAGTCGGAAGCGGTCACGATGGCACGGCGAGGAGTGAAGGTCATGCCCTGACGCTACGAACGGACGGCGTGGCGGCGCACCCGGTTGACAAGGGCGCGCGGTAACTCCTCGGACCCGGGCGCCCGAAACCGACGGCGCCCCGTCGTCACACGGGAGGTGAGACGGGGCGTCGTCGGATCTGAGGAGTCAGCGCAGGGTCACTCCGCCGGGGCCGCAGCCGGAGCAGCCGCGGCGGCGTCGTCCTCCCGCAGACCCTGGGCGACACCGCGGCCGGTTGCCTGGCCCTGGATGATCTGACGCAGGTCGATGCCGGTCGTCGCCTGCACCGCGTCGAAGGTGGCGCGCATGCTCGACGCGCTCTCGGAGGCGATGTGGCTCGACGCGCCGTCGCCGCCGAGCACCGTGATGGAACCGACCTTGTCGAAGCCGCGGGCGAACTCGGTCATCAGCGGCACGAGGGCCTCGATCGCACGCTGCGCGAGCAGGGCCTCCTGGTTCTGGGCGATGGCGGCGGCCTCGGCCTCGATCGCCTCGGCGCGGGCCTCACCCGCCAGGCGCACGGCGTCGGCCTCGGCCTGAGCCCGCAGACGCGTGGCCTCGGCCTCCTGGGCGGCGATCTGGGCGCGGGCCTCAGCGGCCTTGACCTCGGCGTACGCGTCGGCGTCGGCCTTGCGCTGGCGCTCGTAGAGCGAGGCGTCGGCGACCTTCTTGATGTCGGCGTCGAGCTGGGCCTGCCGGTTCTCGGCGGCCTGCAGCAGCACGTCCTGCTCGCGCTGTGCCCGGGCGAGGGCCTCGGCCTGCTCCGCCTCGGCACGGGCGCGACCGACCTCGGCGGAGGCGGCGGCGGAGTTCTTGTCGTACGCGGTCTGCTCGATCAGGTTCGCCTCGTCGGTGGCGAGCTGACGCGCCTTGACCTCGCGGGCCGCGTTGATGCGGGCGACCTCGGCCTCGCGGCGCACGCGCTCGACCTCGGTCGCGCCGAGGGCGTCGATGTAGCCGTTCTTGTCGGTGATGCCCTGGATCTGGAACGAGTCGAGGATGAGGCCCTGGGCCAGCAGGTCGCTCTTGATGCCCTCGGCGATCTGGTCCGACAGCTTCTGGCGGTCCTTCATCAGCTGCTCGACGGTCAGCGTCGCGACGACGCCGCGGAGCGCGCCCTCGAGCTGCTCGGTCGTGAACTGCTCGATCGCGCCGTCCTGCGACAGGAAGCGCTCGGCGGCGCGACGGACGAACTCCGGGTCCGAGCCGATCTTCACGAGCGCGACGCCCGCGACCATGACGGTGACGCCGTTGGATGCCTGAGCCGTGGGCTCCATCTTGATTTGACGTGCACGCAGCGAGATCATCTCGGCGCGCTGGGTCAGCGGGTTGACGAGGGCGCCGCCTCCAGTGATGACCGAGATGCGCGAGGAGTCTCCCGCCGCGTTCTTCTGGTTGCGACCGACGACGACGAGCGCCTGGTCGGCCTTGGCGACCTTGTACCAGGCCCGCACCATGACCAGCAGGAAGATGAGAAGGATGATGACGGCGATCACGGCGATGCCGCCGATCACGAGCGCGCCTCCGGCGAATAGAGCTTCCATGCTGACCTTTCCCGTGCGTAACGATGTGTGCTTCGACCGTATCGGGGTCGGCCTGCGCGGCGCGACTAGAATCGAGGATGCCGTTGTCTGCGGCATCCGCGCCGCTGGCGCATCCCGAAAACGACCATGAGGAGCCACCTGTGGCCGAGCAGTCCCGCCTCGACAAAGTCATCGCCCTCGCCCGTCACCGCGGGTTCGTCTTCCAGGCGGGGGAGATCTACGGCGGTTCGCGCTCCGCGTGGGACTACGGCCCCCTCGGCACCGAACTCAAGGAGAACATCCGCCGTCAGTGGTGGCAGACGTTCGTCCGCGGTCGCGGCGACATGGTCGGCCTCGACTCATCGATCATCCTGCCCAAGCGCGTCTGGGAGGCCTCCGGCCACGTCGCGACCTTCACCGACCCCCTGGTCGAGTGCCTGCAGTGCCACAAGCGCTTCCGCGAGGACACCCTCATCGAGGACTTCGAGGCGCGCAAGGGCCGCACGGCCGAGAACGGTCTGGCCGATGTCCCGTGCCCGAACTGCGGCACGAAGGGTCAGTACACCGAGCCCAAGTCGTTCTCGGGCCTGGTGAAGACCTACCTCGGCGTCGTCGACGACGAGACCGGCCTGTACTTCCTGCGCCCCGAGACCGCTCAGGGCATCTTCGTGAACTTCTCGAACGTTCTGACCGCGAGCCGCAAGAAGCCGCCGTTCGGCATCGGCCAGGTCGGCAAGGCGTTCCGCAACGAGATCACGCCGGGCAACTTCATCTTCCGCACGCGCGAGTTCGAGCAGATGGAGATCGAGTTCTTCACGCCGCCCGCCGAGGCGCAGCAGTGGTTCGAGCACTGGGTCGAGGCGTGCTGGAACTGGTTCATCGAGCTCGGCATCGACGCCGACAACATGCGGCGCTTCGACGTTCCCGAGGACGACCGCGCCCACTACTCCGCCGGCACGATCGACGTCGAGTACCGCTTCGGATTCCCGGGCAAGGAGTGGGGCGAGCTCATGGGCGTCGCGAACCGCACCGACTACGACCTGGGCAGCCACTCCGAGGCATCCGGTCAGTCGCTGACCTACTTCGACCAGGCCTCCGGCGAGAAGTACACGCCGTACGTCATCGAGCCGTCGTTCGGTCTGACGCGCGCGATGATGGCCTTCCTCGTCGACGCCTACGACGAGGAAGAGGTGCCGAACGCGAAGGGCGGCGTCGACACCCGCACCGTGCTGCGCCTCGACCCGCGCCTGGCTCCCGTGAAGGTGGCGGTGCTGCCGCTCAGCCGCAACGAGCGCCTGTCGCCGCTGGCGCGCGAGGTCGCCGACACCCTCCGGGGCCGCGGCTGGAACATCGACTTCGACGACGCCGGCGCGATCGGGCGCCGCTACCGGCGTCAGGACGAGGTCGGCACGCCGTTCTGCGTCACCGTCGACTTCGACTCGCTCGATGACCGCGCCGTCACGGTGCGCGACCGCGACTCGATGGCCCAGGAGCGCATCGCCCTCGACGCGCTCGAGGGCTACCTCGCCGAGCGCCTGCGCGGCGCCTGACGCACCTGCGGGCGGAGAACGTCGCGAACCTCGGAGCCATCCTGTGATGGACTCCGAGGTTCGCGCTTTTCTCCGACGTTCGTGCCCGAGGTCGAAACCGCGGGTCAGGGGGTCCGGCGACGACGGAGCGCGAGGAACAGGCCGCCGGCGGTCAGGAGGACCGCGGCCGCGAGTGCTGCGCCCCACGGCAGTTCGCCGCCGGTCGCGCTGAGGCTGCTGCCCGCACTGGCCGTGCCGCCCGCGCCGCCGCTGCCGCCCGCGCCGCCGACCGCGCTCACGACCGTCACGGCCACACGGATGTCGTCCAACCCGGGTGAGGTGATCACGAGCGTGTGCTCGCCGAGCTCGAGGTCGCGGGGGATGGCGACGGCGAAGCGCACCTCGCCCGACGCGTCGGCCGCGGGGATGCCGCTGACGACGATCGGATCGCTGTAGAGCGTGGCGCCGATCTGCTGCTGCGGCTCGAGGCCCGAGACCCGCACGGGCAGCGATCCGCCCTGGGCGACACGGCCGTCGCCGACGTCGATCGTCGCCCACGCGGCGGGTTCGCCCGGTTCGCCGGGCGTGGTCACCGACTCGACGAGGTGCAGGACGCCCCACCGCGAGGTGGTCTGGTAGCCCGTTCCGGTCGGCTCGGCCCACGTGTGCACGGCGAAGCGCGACCCGCCGCGGGCGTCGTTCACCTGCGCGTCGAAGCCCTGGAAGGTGCCGGCGCCGCCGAGCGGAACGTCGCTCTGCCCGCCGGACTGGCCGACGAGGTCGATCGCCGCCTCGACGATGTACCCGTCGGCGGTGCGGGCGGTCGCGCTCTCGAGCAGTCGTGACCGCTGGAGCGCCTCGTTGCCGGTGCCGAAGGTGACGTCGCCGTCGACGGTGATGCGGATCTGCGTGTCGTTGGGACCGTACGCGCCGTTCTTCGTGTTTCCGAGGTCGAGGAAGATCTCGACGCCGTCGCGGTTCCAGGGGTCGCTGTTCGCGGTGTCGATCTCGGGGTCGACGACCTCGAACAGCGCGTAGAGCACGTTGTCGCGCCAGAGCGTGCGGACCGTCGCTCTCGCCCCGGCGGCGTCGCCCTCGACGCGCTTGGCGGTCTCGATCCGCGGCGCGGCAGCCCACGCGTCGTCCACGACCGCGTCGACCGTGATCGCCTCGGCGCGGGGGATCTCGAGGTACGACAGCTCCTCGTAGAAGGTCAGCTGACCCGTCGCGCCCGCGGAGTTCCATGATCCGGCGAGGCCGTCCGCACTGAAGACGCGCACATCGAACGCGGCTGTCGCGCCCGCGGTGGGCGCCTCGTGCGGCAGCCGGACGACGGAGTAGAACGCGCCCTCGGCCTCGACGGTCCGGCCAGCGAGCGTGCCGCCGGCGGCGAAGACGGCCTGGTCGTCGCCGTAGGTGAACTCGATCCGCTCGGGCCGCGCGTTCGAGCGGACCAGCACTGTGAGATGGTCGTCGCTCCAGCGCGTCTGGAAGCCGCCGGCGTCGCCGGTGAGCGGATGCTCGGGCAGGTTGCGCCACGCGGGGGAGTCGACGATCGCCCCGTCGAGGTCGACGTCGCCGCGGAACACATCCGCGGTCGTCACGAGCGGCGGCAGGCCGTCGTCCTGGCCGATCGCGCCGTAGAACGCCGACTTCGCGCTCAGGTCGCCCGCGAACAGCAGCGGCGCCTGCTCCGAGCGCCACGAACGCGCGTCGGTGAGACCCCAGACGGTGACCGAGTAGAGCCCCTCGGATGCCGGTGCCCCGGCGTGGTAGTCGCGGAACACGTCGAACGCGTCGCGGTAGTAGTACCCCTGGCGCGCGAGGTTCGCGGCGGTGGCGGGGTTGACCGTGACGTCGAGCTCGGTGACGGCCTGCATGAGGCCGAGACCGGCGAACCGGTCGAGCGTGCTCTCGAGAGCGCTGACGGGGGTGTTGATCGAGACGTGGAACTGGTGGCCCACCCCGTCGAGCGGCGTCCCGGCATCCAGCATCCGCCGGACGAGGGCCTCGTACTGCGTGCCCTTGGCGTCCTGCTCGGTGTTGTAGTCGTTGATGAACAGCTTCACGGGGCGGTCCGAGCCCGGGGTGGCGTAGTCGACGTTGAACGCCTGGTCGGCGAGCCGGAAGGCGAGGTGGATGAACTCCTCGCCGAGGACGTCGTGCCACCGGCTGGTCCGCAGGCCGTCGGGCGTCGCCTGATCGGAGATGACCTCGTTGACGACGTCCCACGCGACGAGGGGATTGGTCTCGGATCCGAAGAGGCCGTAGTCGTCGGCGATCGATCGGGCGACGTCGTCGATGTGGGTCGCGAGCCGGTCGCGCAGCAGCTGCTTGTCGGCTTCCGAGTCGGCGAGCTCGCGCCCCGACGCATCCTGGAAGAACCAGTCGGGGGTCTGCGCGTGCCACAGCAGGACGTGTCCGTAGAGGCGCAGGTCGTTCGCGGCCGCGTAGTCGAGCAGCGCGGTGGCCTGCGGGTGGCGCTGGAACCGCTGCTGGTCGTCGTACCAGGCCTCGACCTTCATGTGGTTCTCGGGCGTGATCTGGTCGAAGTGGTGCCGGAGCAGGTCGGATGCCGCACCGCCGGTCTCGCGCTGATCGATCGCGACGCCGACGGGGAAGTCGGTCGTGTTCTTCAGCGGCGTGAGATCGAGGTCGCCCTCGCCGGCCTCGGGCACCGTGACCCGGACCTGATCGACGAGGAACGGCGAGGTGTTGCCGGAGTTGTACCGGGCCTCGATGTAGAGCTCGGCGGCCGCGTCGTAACCGGGGACGGTGATGTCGCCGGCGACGGTCGTCCATCCGGTCGCCGAGACGCTCTCGGCCTGCAGGAGGTTGGTGTAGGTGACCGTGCCGCCGTCGTCGGTGCGCATCGAGACGGTGAGACCCTGCCCGGGGTCCGCGCCGGGCGCGAAGCGGAGGGCCGCCGAGAATGCGTAGGTCTGCCCCGCGAGGAGGGTGTCGGTGACGTCCAGCAGGATGCCGTCGCCCTCGTGCGTCCGGTCGCTGACGAGTGCCGCGTGCGACGACTCGTCGGCTCCGCCCGGCACGACCTGGACGGTCGGGCCCGCACCGCTCGACCCGACCCGGGGCTGCCAGGCGCCGAGGGCGCCGTCGTCGAACGCGCTCTCGATCAGAACGGTGCCGGGGGTCTGCGGGCCGGTTCCGGGATCCGTGCCCGGATCGCCGGACGTCGCCGTGACGGTGACGTCGTCGACGAGGTAGGTGTACGCGGCCGTTCCGGCGATGTCGCCCGTGCCGAGGTACAGCCGCACGTCGTCGGTGGTGGCCGGCGACGTCCAGGTCCCCGTGACGGTCGTCCAGTCGTCGGCCGTGATGGTCGTGTTGCCGATCCAGGCGTATCCGGGGACGCCGACCCAGCGCGCCTGCGTGTCGGGCGTGCCGGCGGCGAGACGCAGGCGCGCGCTGACGGTGTATTCGGTCTCGGGCTCGAGGACGCCCGCCGCGGTCTGGATGCCGACGTAGTCGGCGTCGCGGTCCCGTACGACGAGGGCTCCGTCGGCGTAGCCGAGGGTCGAGCCGTCGCCGCCGCTCTGCGTCAGCCCGTCGCCGAGTGAGGGGGTCGAGAAATCGTTGGCGATGACGGGGGCGGCGGCCGTGGGGGCCGCGGCGGCTCCCGTTGCGGCGAGCAGCGGTGCGGCGAGGGCCGCGGTCGCCGCGACTGCCAGTATTCGGGGTCGACGAATTCGCATGGTTCGAGCGCTCCTTTGCGCAGACCGGGGGAACGGATTGTCGACTACTCAAACATATCCGCCGCGTTCCGCCAGCCTTTTCGAAAACCCCTGATGATCAGGAGCTCGCAGCCTCCTTCGCAGCGGCTTTCGCCGCGCGCTTGTACTCGCGCACCTTCGTCAGCGACTCGGGCGAGACGATGTCGGCCACCGAGCGGAAGGAGCCCTCGTCGCCGTAGGAGCCCGCCGCCTCGCGCCATCCGCTGCCCGCGAAGCCGTACTGCTTGCCCAGGAGCGCGAGGAAGATCTTCGCCTTCTGCTCGCCGAAGCCGGGAAGCGCCTTGAGCCGCTTCAGGACGGTGGGTCCATCCGGGTCGCCGGAGGTCCAGATCGCCGAGGCGTCGCCACCCCAGTCGTCCACGATCGTCTGGCAGAGCGTCTGCACGCGGCCTGCCATCGACCCGGGGAACCGGTGCACGGCGGGCGTCTGGCGGAAGACCTCGACGAACTCCTCGGGGCCGTATCCCGCGATCGTCGCCGCGTCGACCGACCCCGCGCGCTCGCGGATCTTCAGCGGGCCCGTGAACGCCGTCTCCATGGCGATCTGCTGGTCGAGCAGCATCCCGATCAGCAGCGCGAGCGGGTTCTCGGTCAGCAGCTGATCGGCGGCGTCGTCGTCGGTGATGTGCAGGCTCATGCTCCCCATGTTCTCATCGGCGAGACGGCAGGATGGGGGGATGACGGATCTCGTGACGCACGCCCACGACACCCGGGTCGTCGTGGTCGGCGGCGGAATGGCGGGTGTCGTTGCGGCTCTGGAGTGCGCGCGACTCGGCCTGCGGGTCACGCTGATCGAGGCCGGGCCGCATCTCGGCGGCTCGCTCGACCGCGCGGCGCTGGGCGACCTGACGGTGGATGCCGCGGCCGACGGCCTGCCGGCGTCGGCGAAGACCCTCGCGACCCTGATCGACGAGGTCGGGCTGACCGGCGACCTCGAGACCGCCCGCGACGACGAGCTCTGGCTCGGTGCCGGCCCGAACGGGCCCGCGCCGGCACCTGCCGAGACCGTGCTCGGCATCCCCGCCAATCCGTGGGCGGAGGACGTGCGGCGGCACATCGAGACCCAGGGTGCCTGGCGGGCCTATCTCGACCGCGTTCGCCCGCCCCTGACCGTCGGGCGTCGCCGCAGCCTGGGCGAGCTCGTGTCGTCGCGCATGGGCGAGCGCGTGCGCGACCGCCTCGTGGCGCCCTACGTGCTCGCCGTACACGGCGTCGCACCCGAGTTCATCGACGTCGACGCCGCCGCACCGTCGCTCAACCCCGCGCTCACCCGGACCGGCTCGCTCAGCGGCGCGGTCGCGCAGACCCTGCGCGCCGGTTCACCCCGTCGTCAGGCTCCGCGCGGCGGGCTATTCCGCCTGATCGATGCCCTCGACGCTCGCCTGCGGGACTTCGACGTCGACATCCGCACCGGCGCGGCCGTGACGGAGATCCGTCGCGAGCGCGCCACCTGGCTCGTGCGTGCCGAAGGCGTCGAAGAGCCCGTGCCTGCCGACCTGCTGATCGTCGCGGCAGACGAAGACACCGCTCGACGGCTGCTCGCCCCGCACGTCGAGCTTCCCGAGAGCGCCGAGCCGCGCCCGCAGCCGTTGGATGTCGTGCTGCTGCGCATCGCCGGAGTCGACCTGCCCGGTCGCGGGTCACTCGTCATCGGCCCCGGGGCAGAGCCGGTCACCGTGCGTCCGATCTCGCGGACGTGGCCCTGGATCGGCGCGGCGCTGCCCGAGGGCGAGCACATCCTCCGGGTGACCGTTCCCTACACCGACGCGCCCGATGCGGATGTCGTCGAGACCGCGCGCATCGCGGCATCCGAGCTGAGCGGAGCAGCGATCCCGGCGGATGCCGTCCGCGCCTCGGCGCGCATCACCTACTCCCGCGCGGCACCGGCGTCGTTGCTCGGTCATGACGAGGCGGTCCAGAGCATCCGGTCCCGCGCGCGCTCGGTTCCGGGGCTCGCGCTCGTGGGCGGGTGGCTGTCGGGGAACAGTCTCGAGCGGGTCGCCGCCGACGCGATCGCCGAGGCCGACGCGGCGCGCCACGCGGTGCTGTGGCGCGGGGTCGATCCGGCATGATAGTCGGCTCCGCCCGGTTACGGGAGTGGATACCTGAGGCGGCATACGGCGATAGCCTGGGACCACGCAGCAACGTCGAACGTGAGGAGACCCCATGAGGGGCAAGATTGGCATCGCCGTCGGACTCGCCGCGGGCTACGTGCTCGGGGCACGCGCCGGGCGTCAGCGCTACGAGCAGATCAAAGAGAAGGCCCAGCAGGTCTGGGAGCTCGATCCCGTGCAGAAGCAGGTGGGCAAGGTCACCGAGCTCGGCAAGTCAGCCGCCCTCGCCGTGCCCAGCGTCGTCTGGGACAGCGCGAAGAAGGTCGTGAAGGCCGCGAGCAAGAGCGGCACTCCCGGCGAGAAGCTCGACGCGGCCGTCTCCGAGGGCGAGAAGGCCGCCGGTGACGTGCGCAAGGCCGCTGAACGCGACGCACGCAAGGTCGCCGACGCGAGCGCCGTGGCGGACAGCTGAGATGAGCACGCCCCGCGGATTCCGCGACCGCGCCGACGACAGCCTGTTCACCCTGATCGGCGAGATCCCCGAGCTGGTCCGCAACCTCGTCGTCGCCGAGATCGACTCGGCGAAGGCCTGGGCCAAGAAGACGGGAAAGGATGCCGGCCTCGGCGGCGTCTGGTTCATCGTCGCGCTCTTCTTCCTCTTCTGGACGATCCCGGCCATCGGCGCCTTCGCGATCATCGGACTGTCGTCGTGGCTGCCCGCCTGGGCGGCGTCGCTCATCGTGATCGGGATCCTGCTCGTGATCGCCGCCGTGTTCGCGGTGCTGGGCCTCCTGCGCTTCAAGCGCCTGAGCTCGCGCCAGAACCCCGCCCAGGCGATCTCCACCGACGCCAAGATCGTGAAGGAAGTGGCCGATGAGTTCTGAGCTCCCCGACACCGCCGTACCGCTGGGCATCACCGATCCGGTCGAGAAGGCGCGCGCCGAGCTGAAGGCCGCACTCGCCGCGATCGAGCACAAGGCGAACCTCCCCAAGCGCGCCGTCATCGCCACCGACCGCGCCAGCCGCGAGGCGCGCGCATACGCGCAGCGCAACCCCGCCGGGGCCACCGCGGCAGCGGTCGGCGTCGCCGTCGCGGTGGGCGCCGTGGTCTGGGGCATCGCCCGACTGATCGCGCGCTGACCCCGTCGGGTCCGCCCAGCGGGCGGGAGGCGAGCCGTTCTCGGCCAACCGAGTCCGGATCGATACCTCCCGCCGCCGCCTCGCGTCCGCAGCGGAGTATGCTCGGACAACGAGGCAGCGGCGATGGAGCGAATGCTGCCGATGTTGCGCATCCGGGCCTGCACCGCCCGGAGAAGGAACGTGCGTCGGCCGCTCTTCCGGGGGCGGTGGCGCCTCACGAGAGCCACCATATGCATGTCGAGCCCGGCCCCGAGCCGCAGAAGCCCCTTCGGGGGTGGCGCGTGCTCGTGCCGCGCGGAGGCCCGTGGGGAGACCAGGTCGCGGCTCTCCTGCGTTCGCAGGGCGCTACGCCGGTCATCGCGCCGCTCGTCAATTTCGCGCCCACGACCGATGTCGCCGACCTCGAGGGGGCACTCGCCGAGCTCGCGGCGGGAGCCTTCGACTGGATCACTCTGACCAGCGCGACGACCGTCGACGTGCTCTACGCCTACCGGGCGGAGATCCCGGCGCACACCCGCGTCGCCGCCGTGGGCGAGACCACGGCCGCCGCGCTGACCGCCGTCGGGTACCGCGTCGATCTCGTGCCGGACGAAGACGATTCGGCGGCGGGGCTGGCCGAGCAGATCCTTGCCATCGAGGCCGAGCCCACGCGCGTCCTCGCGCTGCGCAGCGAGGTGGCCAAACCCGTCCTCACCCGGATGCTCGTCGAAGCTGGTCACGATGTCCGCAGCGTCGTGGCCTACCGGACCGTCGGCGTCCCGGTGACCGAGCGCATTGCCGCCGATGTCGCGAGCGGGCGCATCAACGCCGTGCTCGTGACCAGCGGCTCCGTCGCCGAGCAGGTCAGCGAGCAGTTCCCCGACCTTCCCGCCTCGACCCTGATCGCGGCGATCGGTCCCCGAACCGCGCGAGACGCGCGCAAGCTCGGTCTCGCCGTCGACGTGGTCGCGGCCGAGACGACGATCTCGTCGCTCATCGATGCGATCGCACGCCAGCCATCGCCGGCATCCGACGCTCCCGCGTCGTGACGTGATCGTGGCGGCGATCGTTGCCGGTCTGTGAGCATTTCGTGAGCGTCCGACTGGCAGACTGAGATGCATGGTGACGCTTCTGCTCGACTCCGCTCAGCTCGAAGTGGTGCTGTCGGCGACCGAGCGTGCCGCGGCATTCCGTCAGCGGAATGTCCTGGTGTCACGGGAGAACATCGCGCGCGTCCAGCTGACGGATGACGCGTGGTCGTGGCTGCGCGGCGTGCCGCGCCCGGGGCTTCTGGTGCCCGCGGTCATCGCGGCAGGTTCCTTCGAGTCGGCCGGCGGCACCGACTTCGTGCTCGTCCGGCGTCGCCGGCCGTCGGTCGTGGTCGATCTCGAGGGCGACGACGAGTTCCAGCGGCTGATCCTGACGACCCGGCACGGGGTCGCGCTCGTGCGAGCCCTGCGCCTCGAGGTTGAGAACGAGCCCGCAGACGTCGCGGACCTGGTCGATCAGGCGACGTCGCGCCGCCACGACACGGCGTAGCCGATCACAGCGAACACGACCGCGTAGGCCGCGAGCACGAGCCCGCCCGCCCACCACTCCAGCGGCTGACCGGCGCTGCCGCCCATGGCCGCGTAGATGCTGTCGCCCGCGAGCGCATCCGAGGCGGCGCCCGGAAGGAAGCGCACGACGTCGGCCAGCCCGTCGACCATGCTCGCTCCCACGCGGGCGATCGGCTCGACGAACTGGGTGAAGGCGAGGATGCCGACGACGGCGGCGATCTGGTTGCGGATGAGGGTGCCGAGCGCGATGCCCACGAGCACCCAGAGCACGAGGGCGAGCAGCATCCGTCCGAGAAACGCCCAGGTCTCAGGGCGTCCGAGCTGCGGGTCGACGCCGAACAGCGCCAGCATCCCCCCGCCCGCGGCGACCGTCGACCCGACGGCGGCGACGCCGAACACGAGACCCATCACGACGCCGGCGATCATCTTGGCGGCCAGCGCGACGCCGCGCCGGGGCGTGGCCAGGAAGGTCGGTGTCAGGGTCTTGTGGCGGTACTCGCCGGTCACCAGCAGCGAGCCCACGACGAGCGGGAAGACGTATCCCATGGCGGTCGCGAGCCCGTAGATGAGGCTCGGCAGTCGGTCGCCGAGCCCGGTCGGCAACGACGTGGTGCCGGGGAGGGAACCGTTCTCGCCGGCCGCGAAGACGGCGGCCATGCCCCCGGCCGTTCCGCCGATGTACAGGATGAGCACGATCAGGAGCACCCACCAGACCGAGGTGGAGAACTGCTTCGTCAGTTCCGATCGGGTCGCGTTCACGAGGTTCATCGCGTCTCCTCCCCGGTGGCGGCCGACGGGTGCACGCGCGCGCCGCTCACCAGTTCGAGGAAGACCTCTTCGAACGCCGGGCCCTTCCGTTGCAGCGCGGTCAGGGCGATGCCGGCGTCGGCGGCGATGCGTCCGACCGTCGGGGCGTCGGCTCCGCGCACGGCGAGGCCGGTGCGACGCTCGTCGCTTTCGAAGCCGGCGGCCGAGATGGCGCGGCGGAGCGCCTCGCGGTCTTCGGCGTCGACGACGGTCGCGATCTCGTCCTGCGGCACGACGTGCTCGATGCCGCCCTGGTAGACGAGGCGGCCGCGCGTGATGATCATGAGCGAGTCGACCGACTGCTGCACCTCCGCGAGCAGGTGCGACGAGACCAGAACGGTGCGTCCCTCGGCGGCGAGGTCTCGGAGGAAGCGGCGGATCCAGCGGATGCCCTCGGGGTCGAGTCCGTTCGTCGGCTCGTCGAGGACCAGGACGCCGGGGTCGCCCAGCAGTGCGTAGGCGAGGCCGAGGCGCTGCCGCATCCCGAGCGAGAACCCGCCGACCTTCCGCCCGGCGACGTCGCCGAGACCGACGATGCCGAGGGCGTCATCGACGCGGGACGCGGGGATCCCGGCGGCGTGCGCGTAGACCCGCAGGTGCGCCGCCGCCGATCGGCCGGGGTGGAAGCTCGACGACTCGAGAACGGCGCCGACGGTCTGCAGCGGGTGCTTCAGATCGCGGTAGCGCTGCCCGCCGATCGTCGCCGAGCCCGACGTCGGGGCGATGAGGCCCAGGAGCATACGCAGCGTCGTGGTCTTGCCGGCGCCGTTGGGCCCGAGGAAGCCGGTGACCGCGCCGGGTTCGACCCGCGCCGTCAGACCGTC
Source organism: Microbacterium sp. AISO3 (assembly GCF_002204305.1). Lineage (NCBI taxonomy): Bacteria > Bacillati > Actinomycetota > Actinomycetes > Micrococcales > Microbacteriaceae > Microbacterium > Microbacterium sp. AISO3. Next base: position 110,062 of record NZ_NHRF01000007.1, read on the forward strand.
GACCGCCGCGACGGGGCCGAAACGTTTGGCCACGTCGGTGAACTCCAGCACCTGTCCGTCCGCCATCGCGCCCCCTCTCGCCGGGTGGTTCGGCTCCCATCCTGCCCGACACGCCGCGTTCACCGCGAACTCCGGGCGGTAGCGTGGCGAGGGTGACCGACGCCGCAGCATCCGATTCGCGTGTCCGGGCCCGTGTCGATCGTGCGCTGGGACACCTCACGCTCGACCGCCCGCGAGCCATCAACGCCCTCGATCTCGGCATGATCGAGAACCTCGCCGCCGCGCTCGACGCGTGGGAGCACGACCCGAGTGTGGATGCCGTGCTGCTCGACGGTGCAGGGGAGCGCGGGCTGTGCGCAGGCGGCGACGTCCGCGGCCTGTACGACCAGATCGTCGCGGGCGATGTGGCCGAGACGGCCCACTTCTTCCGTGCCGAGTATGCGCTCAACGCGCGCATCGCCGCGTATCCGAAGCCCGTTGTCGTCTTCGCCGACGGCGTGACGATGGGAGGCGGCATCGGGCTCGCCGGCCATGCGGCGGTGCGCGTGGTGACCGAACGGTCGCGCCTCGCGATGCCCGAAGTCCGCATCGGGTTCACCCCCGACGTCGGCGGGAGCCTGCTGCTCGCCCGCGCGCCGGGTCGTGTGGGGGAGTTCCTCGCCCTGACCGGCGAGTCGATGGACGCCGCCGACGCGATCTACGCCGGTTTCGCCGACCACCTCGTTCCCTCCGAGCGGCTCGACGATCTGCGCGACGCTCTCGTCAGCCGCGCCGATCCGCAGACCGCGACCGAGCTCGTCCTCCTGTTCGACGAGACCGCCGGGCCCGCTCGCCTCGAGGCCGCCCGGCCCTGGATCGACGACGCCTTCGCCGCCGATTCGGTCGCCGAGATCATCGGACGGTTGCGGGATCGGGCCGAGCCGGACGCGCGAGCGGCGGCGGAGCTGCTCGAGACCCTTCCGCCGACCGCTCTCGCCGTGACGCTCGCGGCCGTCCGCGCAGCGCGCGAGCGGAACGAGCTCCGGGCCGTCCTGGCGCAGGAGTACGGTCTCGTGCTCTGGTTCGCCACGACGCAGCCCGACCTCGTCGAGGGCATTCGCGCTCGCCTCGTCGACAAGGACGGGGCTCCCTCGTGGTCACCGGCATCCCGCGACGATCTCGCCCCGGATGTCGTGACGCAGGCGTTCGCATTCGAGCCGGCGCCCGCCCTATGGACTGACTGAGTTCGCGCGTCCGTCCGGGCCGCACCTCCGGGCGAGGTAATAGTCTCGGGATGCTGTGCGTCCGCGCCGTCCCGGGGCAGCGCCGCACGAGGGAGGGTTCGTGTTCGACAGTCCGCTGTCCGCCTCTGCGTACGACGTGCTCGGGGTCGCGCCCGACGTCGACGACGAGGAGCTCCGCCGCGCCTACCGCCTCCGGCTGCGGCAGACGCACCCCGACACCGGCGGCGACGCCGTGACGTTCGTGCAGGTGCAGCGCGCGTGGGACCTCGTCGGCACGGCCGCTGCCCGGGCCGCCTACGACCGCGGTCACGGTTTCGCGGACGCACCGACGTTCTCGCCCGATGCGCCGACGTGGCGGCCGCCGCAGCGACCCGCCGACACGCGCCCGCGGGCGCGGTCGTTCGGTCAGCCCGGCGGCTGGCGTCGCGAGCGCTACCTGACCCTCATCCGGGAGTGGGTGGGACGCGGCGCACCGGTCGAGGACCCCTATGACCCCGCCCTCGTCCGCACCGCGCCGCACGAGATCAGGCGGCTGCTGGCCGACGCGCTCGCCGAGGAGGCGACCGCCCGGGTCGTCGCCGACCTCGGCATGGGATACACGGTCTGGCACGACGTCGCCGCCGATCCGAGGGATCCCGAGGCGAAGCTCGACCACGTCGTGCTCGGGCCCTCGGGGCTCTACGCCGTGCTGTCCGAGGACTTCGGCACCCCCGTGCGCACCCGGCGGGGCGAGCTGATCGGCGAGGGCGTCGACTCGCCGATCGCGACGCTCGTGCATCGGGCGCGCGCGCTCAGCCGCGCGGCTCGCGTGAAGTTCAGCGGCGCGATCGTCGTCCTGCCCGACGACGACGTCGTGCAGGCCATCGAGGAGCTCGGACGCGTGCGCGGGCTCGCGATCGCCGTGGTCGGCCGCTCCGCGCTCGCCACCGTGCTGCGCCGGGGCGTCGCCGGGGCGCGCGAGATCGGCGGCAACGAGCTCTTCGACGTCCGCACCCGCCTGCAGCAGACCGTCCGCTTCGTGTGACGCGTGCTCGCGCGTCGCGAGGTCAGTCCGCGAGGCCCCACAGCTGCAGCGGGTGGCTGAGGCGCCACCAGACGTCCGGGTCGGGGATGTCTGTGGTCAGGCGCAGGGCCGTGGTCGCCGTGCCCAGCGGGCCGGTGAGCGTCAGCTCGCCGGCCTCGTCGCCGGCGCCGCGCGAATCGCCGAGCTCGACGTTCGCGGCGGCCTGAGACGACTGCGTGTTCCACAGTGCGACACGGATGTCGGACTCGGTGACGATCTCGGAGGTCGCGCCCCACGCGGTCGTCGCGGTTCCCGCGACGGTTCCCGCGGGGAGAGCCGGTGAGGCCGCGATCTCGCTGATCGTGCGATCGAGCAGCGCGGCCGTCGCGGAGTGGCGGGTCTCGTCGTCGGGCTGATCGAGGGCGGTCGCGTAGACGCGGACGTTGACGCCGTCGACGTCGGTGTCCTTCGCGGCGACGAGGTTGTACGAGCCGAACAGGCTGCCCGTCTTGACTCCGACGACCGCGGGGTCGGCGAGCAGAGCGTTGGTGTTCTCCACGAATCCGGCGCCCGGGAGCTCGGCGGAGCGCTGCCCGACGATGCCCGAGATGACGGGGTTCGACATCGCGGTTTCGGCGAGGGTGATCACGGATGCCGGTGCCGCCGTGTTCTCCGGGTCGATACCGCTCGAATCGACGACGGTGACGCCGCCCAGGCCATGCGCCTGCAACCAGGCGTTCGCCGCTTCGACGTAGGCGTCCTCGTCGGGCCAGAGCTCGGACACGAGCCGGTCGGCGTAGTTGTTCGCCGACCCGATCAGCACTCCCTGGAGCAGCTGGTACTGCGTGAGGACACCGTCGACGGGAACGTCGAGCGCCGACTGGTCGTCGGCGAGGTAGGCGCGGTACTCCCGGCGGTCGGCGGAGGTGAACGCGAATTCCGGGCCCTGCTCGCCGTCGGCGAGCGGCATCCGATCGAGCACGACGAGGGCGGTGACGAGTTTCGTGATGCTCGCGATCGACTCCGGCTCGCCGGATGATGCCGACACTGCCGCGAAGCCGCCGACGGCCGTGGCGCCGGCGCCCTCGGCCGGCCACGCGGGCTGCGCGACGGGCGCGGCGGGCGCCGAGAGGGCGGCCGGCAGGATGTCGGGCGCGACGGCGTCGAGCGGCCACAGCAGCGTCGCCGCCGTGTATCCGCCCACGGTGAGCGCGGCGACCCCCAGCGTCGAGAGCACGGCCGGTGCGGCCGAGCGTCGAGTGGGCTCGGTGAGCAGCTCGGCGTGCGCGAGCGTGTACGGTCCCGCTGAAGCGGCGGCGTCACGACGGTCGTTCCCGCTGGCGACGGCATCGTCGTCGAGCCACGCGAGGGCGACGCGCGGGGCGGGAGAGGTCACCCGCCCAACGTACAACGCGCGTGCGCCGATATACTTCATCGACAACCACGGGAGTCCGGTGAGCCGGGCTGAGAGGAAGCGATCCACGCTTCGACCGTCGAACCTGATCCGGATCATGCCGGCGCAGGGAGGAGAGAGAATGCACGCTGCTGCGTCCACCACCGAGTCCGATCGTCGCACCGGGCGCACGCCCGGCCGCTTCCGCTGGCGCGTCGTCGACATCGTCATCGCGAGCGTCATCGGCGTCGCCTGCGCCGCGGTGTTCCTGCTGTGGAACGTCGCCTATCAGGGACCGTCCGCCGCGCTGACGCCGTTGCTCCCCGGCCTGCAGGGGCTGCTCGCGGGACCCTGGCTCATCGCCGGAGTGCTCGGCGGCCTCATCATCCGCAAACCCGGTGCGGCGCTGTACACCGAGCTGCTCGCGGCGGTGATCTCGGCGCTCGTCGGCAACCAGTGGGGTCCGCTCACGATCGTCTCCGGCCTCGTGCAGGGACTCGGCGCAGAGCTGATCTTCCTCGTCTTCCTCTACGCGTCGTGGCGTCTTCCGGTCGCGCTCCTCGCGGGCGCCGGGGCGGGCCTCGCCGGCGGCATCAACGACCGCGTCCTCTGGTACCCCGGTGCCGACACGCTGTTCACGTCGGTCTACATCGCCTCGACGACGGTCTCGGGCGCGGTCATCGCCGGCCTCGGCGGGTGGCTCATCACGCGTGCCCTGGCGCGGACGGGAGCCCTGAGCAGGTTCGCGGCCGGGCGCGAAGCCACCGCCCGCGTCTGACGGTGGGCGAAGACGCCGGCGCGGCGCGACCCGCGACCCTCGAAGCCCGCGGCTGGGGGTGGCGCTACGCCACACGTCGCGCGTGGGCCGCGCGCGAGACGACGTTCCGCATCGGGGCCGGCGAGCGGGTGCTGCTGCTCGGAGCATCGGGATCGGGCAAGTCGACGCTGCTGCAAGGCCTCGCCGGTGTGCTCGGGGGAGCGGACGAGGGCGAACAGGAGGGTCGGCTCCTCGTCGACGGTCAGCCGGCGGCGGACGCCCGGGGTCGGGTGGGGCTGGTCCTCCAAGACCCCGACAGTCAGACGATCCTCGCGCGTGTGGGCGACGACGTCGCCTTCGGATGCGAGAACCTCGCCGTGCCGCGCGACGAGATCTGGCGCCGGGTGCGCGCTGCTCTGGATGCCGTGGGGCTCGACGTCCCGCTCGACCGGTCGACCGCCGCGCTATCGGGAGGGCAGAAGCAGCGCCTCGCGCTCGCGGGCGTCGTCGCGATGCAGCCGGGCGCGGTGCTGCTCGACGAGCCCACGGCGAACCTCGATCCGGCGGGTGTGATCGATGTGCGGGACGCCGTCGCCCGCGCGCTCGATGCCACGGGAGCCACCCTCGTCGTGATCGAGCATCGGATCGACGCGTGGCTCCCGCTCGTCGACCGGGTCATCGTCCTCGCACCCGGCGGCGGCGTCGTCGCGGACGGCGACCCGCGGACGGTGCTGACCGAACGCGGCGCGGAGCTGGCGGCCTCGGGGGTGTGGGTGCCCGGCATCCGTCCGGTCGTCCCCCCGCGGCCGGCCTCTCCGCCCGGCGACGTGCTGCTGTCGGCCGACGGCCTCGTCGTCGGGCGCACGACGGACGTGCCGGTCGCGGGCCCCCTCGACCTCGACCTGCGCGCCGGCGAGGTGCTCGGCGTCGTGGGCCCCAACGGCACCGGCAAGTCGACCCTCGGCCTCACGCTCGCGGGGCTGCTCCCCGGGCAGGGCGGCGCCGTGCGCGCGGCCGACGATCTGGCGGCGGGAGCGGCGCTCCTGCGCGGTTCCCGGCGACGCGACCGCGCCGACCGCGCCGACCCCGCGGCATGGACCTCGACGGCGCTGCTGACCAGGATCGGCACCGTGCTGCAGGAGCCGGAGCACCAGATCCTGCGCTCGTCGGTCCGCGCCGAGCTCGAGGTCGGGCCGCGCGCTCTCGGGCTCGAAGAAGCCGAGATGACAGCGCGCGTCGACGAGCTGCTGGAGCGGCTCCGGCTCGCCCCGCTCGCCGCGGCGAACCCCTACACGCTGTCAGGCGGCGAGAAGCGCCGCCTGACAGTCGCCGCGATGCTGGCGGCGCGTCCCCGGGTCGTGGTCCTCGACGAGCCGACCTACGGCCAGGACGCGCGCACGTGGTCGGAGCTGGTCGCGATCATCGCCGCCCTCCGCGACGGAGTCGACGATCGCGGCCCGCGCGGGGTGATCGCGATCACGCACGACGACGCGGTGCTCGACGCCCTCTCGGCACGCCGGTTCGCTCTGGACGCGCCCGCCGGAGTCGGCGCATGACGGCCATCGCACCGTCCCATGTCCGGCGCGGCGTCGCGACGCTCAACCCCGTGGCGAAGCTGCTGGCCGCACTGCTCATCGCGCTGCCGCTGGTCATCACGATCGACCCGGTCTCGGCCGGGGTGGCCCTGCTCCTCGAGCTGCCGCTCCTGCTCGCCTCGGGGGTCGGCTGGCGCCGATTCTGGATGCGGACGCTGCCGCTGTGGATCGCCGCGCCGGCGGCCGCGGTGACCATCTCGCTCTACGGGGAACGCAGCGGAGCGGAGGTCTTCTCCTGGGCGTTCGTCCACGTCAGCGAGGGGTCTCTCGCGCTCGGACTGGCAGCCGCGCTCCGCGTCCTGGCGATCGGTCTCCCGGCCGTCGTGCTGTTCATCACGGTCGACCCGACCGACCTCGCCGACGGGCTGGCGCAGATCCTGCGTCTTCCCGCCCGATTCGTCATCGGGGGCCTCGCGGGGATGCGGATGCTCGGTCTGCTGACCGAGGACTGGCGCGCGCTCGCGCTCGCGCGGCGGGCCCGCGGTGTTGCCGACGCGGGGCGGCTGCGGCGCGCCTTGGGCATGGCGTTCGCGCTGCTCGTGCTGGCCATCCGGCGCGGCTCCGCCCTCGCGACGGCGATGGAGGCGCGGGCTTTCGGCGCACCCGGACGTCGAACGTGGGCACGGGAGTCGCGGCTGGCGGCATCCGATGTCGCGGTCATGGCGGGCGGGCTCGTGATCTCAGCCACGGCGGTCGCGGTGTCGGTCGCGGTGGGAGCCTTCCACCCGATCTTCGGCCCGTCCTGAGGTCGCGTCCCGAGATCGGGCCTCAGGCCGCTCCGACCGTGGTCTCCGCCAGCCGCCGGGCGAGCGCTTCCTCGACGACGAGCTCGGTGATCAGTCCCGCCGCGAGCGCGCCGCGCAGCGCGTCGAGCTTGGTCAGGCTCGACACCGCGCACAGGCGACGGGGGATGCGGCGGATCGCTTCGAGCGACGGGCCGCTCGAGCGGGCGTTGAGCTCGATGCCGGTCGCCGAGCCGTCGATGCGGTAGAACACGGTCGCGCAGTCGCCGACGACGCCGTCGCGCAGCAGCGAGCGCAGGTCCTCACCGGTGAGGTAGCCGCCGGCGTAGACATGGGAGGGGACGTCGGCGTGAGGCGAGCCGAGCCCGAAGACGAACACCTGAACGCGCGACTGCGCGTCGAGGACGCGCCGGATCGACCGTTCGCGCCACAGCAGCTGCTTGGTCAGCGGGTCGTCGAACAAGGCGGGCACCGGGAACTGCTGCACGTCGGTGCCGAACGCCTGCCCGAACCGCTCGAGGATCGCGCCCGAGTACGAGATCCCCGACGTCGACTCGTTGGCCGCACCGTTCATCTGCACGATCTGCGAGTCGTGCAGCCGCTTGGTCGGCAGATGGCGGGCGATCGCCGACACCGTGGCTCCCCACGCGATGCCGATGCTGGCGTCGGGGTCGAGGGTCGACGACAGGACGTGGGCCGCCGTGCGCGCCGTGCGCTCGAGTCGTTCGGCGTCGTTCGTGCGCGGGGGCGTGCTGACGACGTGAACCGAGATGCCGAAGCGCTCGGACAGGCGCCGGGCGACCACGGAGTTCGCCTCGTGCGGCGAGTGCACCGTGATCTCGACGAGTCCGATCTCGCGCGCGTGAGCGAGCAGGCGCGACACGGAGGAGCGCGAGAGCGCCATCTCGGCCGCGATCTGATCCATCGTACGATCCTGCACGTAGTACAGCTGCGCCGCGCGCAGCGCGTCCCGTGTGCGTGCCTCGGCCTCGGCGTCCGCGCTCATCGTCATCCGTCCTGCACGTTCGTGCATCGCCGCAGCGCCGGTGCACGTTCGTGCATGACCGTTGCGCATTCGTGCGGTGGACCCCAGTGTAGATCGGGACAGCCGTGGAAAAGGATGCAGTATGACCGAGTCGACGCCGACCACCCGAGCGAACATCCGAGCCCTGCGCGAGCGCCCCCATGCCGAGGTCCTCGTCATCGGCGGAGGCATCAACGGGATCGCGACGTTCCGCGACCTCGCCCTCCAGGGGGTCGACGTGGCACTCGTCGAGCGCGGCGACTACGTCAGCGGCGCATCGTCCGCGTCGAGCCACATGATCCACGGCGGTGTGCGCTACCTCGAGAACGGCGAGTTCCGTCTCGTGAAGGAGTCGGTGACCGAGCGCAACCGTCTCGTGCGCAACGCGCCCCACTTCGTCAAGCCGCTGCCGACGACGATCCCGATCCATCGCACCTTCTCGGGCATCCTCGCCGCCCCGTTCCGGCTGCTCGTGACGCACGGTCGCGGCAAGCCGCGCGAGCGCGGCGCGCTGCTGATCAAGGTCGGTCTGATCATGTACGACACCTTCTCGCGCGACGGCGGGTCGGTGCCTCGTCACCGGTTCCGCGGCCGCCGCAGCTCGCGGACGCAGTTCCCCGAGCTCGACGAGCGGTTCCGCTACACCGCGACCTACTACGACGCCTCGATGCACGATCCCGAGCGCCTCGCGCTCGACGTGCTGCGCGACGGCGCACGCGAGGACTCCGCCCGCGCGGCGAACTACGCTCCGGTCGTGGGCGCCGACGGGTCGTCGGTGATCATCCGCGACGACGTCACGGGAGAGGAGTTCCCGTTCACGGCCGACGTCGTCGTGAACACCAGCGGCCCCTGGACCGATCTGACCAACAGCGCGCTCGGCACCCCGACCCGTTTCATGGGCGGCACGAAGGGGTCGCACATCGTCCTCGACAACACCTCGCTGCTCGAGGCGACCGGCGGCAACGAGATCTTCTTCGAGGCCGCGGACGGCCGTATCGTCCTCATCTACCCGCTCAAGGGTCGGGTCATGGTCGGGACGACCGACATCGACGCCGACCCGAGCCGCCCCACGGTCTGCACCGACGACGAGATCGACTACTTCTTCGATCTGATCGGCCAGGTCTTCCCCGACATCGCCGTCGACCGCTCGCAGATCGTCTACACGTTCTCGGGCATCCGTCCCCTCCCGCGGCACGACGACCTCGCTCCGGGCTTCGTCTCCCGCGACTACCGCATCGAGAAGGACCGTCTCGGCGACGTGCCCGTCCTCAGCCTCGTCGGTGGGAAGTGGACGACCTTCCGCGCTCTCGCCGAGCACCTCGCCACCGACGTCCTCGAGCTGATGCGGCGCCCGCGCCGCGTCGCGACCACCGACCTCGCGATCGGCGGCGGTGCCGGCTACCCCCGCAGCGTCGCTCAGCGTCGGCGCTGGATCGAGGCCCACCGCGGTGCGCACTCCGCCGAGTTCGCCGATCGCATGCTCGAGCGCTACGGCACCTACGCGCAGGAGGTGCTCGCCGCGCTCCCGGTCGCTCAGCAGGAGCTCGGGCACGCGCCCGGCTACTCCGTCGAGGAGATCGCCTTCCTCGCCGAGCGCGAAGAGGTTGTCACGCTCATGGACCTGCTGCTGCGCCGCACCTCGATCGCCTTCGTCGGCGGTGTCTCGATGGAGACCCTCACCGAGGTCGCCGAAGCGGCCGCTCCGGTGCTCGGCTGGGACGCGGAGACCGTCCGCGCTCAGGTCGAGGAGGCCGCGCAGGCACTCGAAGAGGCCCACCGCATCGACGTCCGCACGTCGCGCCTCGCGCCTCTCCCCGCCTGACGCGCTCACAGACCCGGCGAGGCCCGACGCCGGATCACCCTCGGGCCGCCCTCTCGCACGGCGACGCCGCCGCGCGATGATTCTGCAGAAAGGTCGACGCTGACATGCACGACATCAATCTCGGGCTCTACTTCGTGTCGGAGCTCGTGGGAACGGCGATGCTGCTCCTGCTCGGCGGTGGCGTGGTCGCCAACGTCATCCTCGCCAAGTCGAAGGGTCTCGGCGGCGGGACGCTCATGATCAACTGGGGCTGGGGCCTGGCGGTGTTCGCCGGTGTGCTCGTGTCGTCGTACTCGGGCGCTCAGCTGAACCCGGCGGTCTCGATCGGGCTCCTGGTGGGCGGGAAGATCGAGTTCGTCCAGTTCCTCGTCGCGATCGCCGCCCAGTTCGTCGGCGCCTTCCTCGGCGCCGTGCTCTGCTGGCTGGCCTACCACGACCACTTCGACGCCGAGCCCGACCCGGCCAACAAGCTCGGCGTCTTCTCGACCGGCCCCGGCATCCGCGCCTACGGCTGGAACCTCGTCACCGAGATCATCGCGACCTTCGTGCTCGTGTTCGTCATCTTCGGGTTCGCCGACTACGGCGACATCGAGATCGGCACGCCGGGCTCGCTCGGCCCCCTCACCGCGGTGCCGGTCGCCCTCCTCGTGGTCGGCATCGGCGCGTCGCTCGGCGGTCCCACCGGGTACGCGATCAACCCCGCCCGCGACCTCGGCCCGCGCATCGCGCATGCCGTGCTCCCGATCAAGGGCAAGGGATCGAGCGACTGGTCGTACGCGTGGGTTCCCGTCGTCGGACCCCTCATCGGCGGTACGCTCGCGGCACTCGCTGCCGGCGCCCTGCTCGGCCTCGCCTGACCCTCCCCACCGAACCGACAACGCGAACAGACAAGGACGTCACATCATGACCGACTACATCATCGCCCTCGACCAGGGCACGACCTCGAGCCGCGCGATCATCTTCGACAAGAAGGGCTCGATCATCTCCGTCGGGCAGAAGGAGCATGAGCAGATCATGCCGCGGGCGGGTTGGGTCGAGCACGACCCGATCGAGATCCGCGACAACATGCGCGAGGTCATCGGCATCGCGCTCGGTCGCGCCAACCTCACCCGCCACGACATCGCCGCGATCGGCATCACCAACCAGCGCGAGACCGCCGTCGTCTGGGACAAGAACACCGGCATCCCCGTCTACAACGCCATCGTCTGGCAGGACACGCGTACGCAGCCGATCGTCAACCGGCTCGCCGGTGACAAGGGTGTCGAGCGGTACAAGGACATCGTGGGTCTGCCGCTGGCGACCTACTTCTCGGGCACCAAGATCGTCTGGATCCTCGAGAACGTCGAGGGTGCGCGCGAGAAGGCCGAGGCCGGCGATCTCATCTTCGGCACGACCGACACCTGGGTGCTGTGGAACCTCACCGGTGGCCCCTCGGGCGGCATCCACGCGACCGACGTCACGAACGCGTCGCGCACGCTCTTCATGGACCTCGAGACCCTCGAATGGCGCGACGACATCCTGGCCGACTTCGGGGTGCCGCGCTCGATGATGCCCGAGATCCGCTCCTCCAGCGAGGTCTACGGCGAGGCTCGCGACACGTCGCTGCTGCGCGAGACGCCGGTGGCCGGCATCCTCGGCGACCAGCAGGCTGCGACCTTCGGGCAGGCGGCCTTCGATGCCGGCGAGAGCAAGAACACCTACGGCACCGGCAACTTCCTGATCTTCCAGACCGGAACCGAGATCGTGCGGTCCGAGAACGGTCTGCTCACGACGATCGGCTACAAGCTCGGCGACGGCCCCACCCACTACGCGCTCGAAGGATCGATCGCCGTCACGGGGTCGCTCATCCAGTGGCTGCGCGATCAGCTCGGAATCATCGCCACGGCGCCCGAGGTCGAGAAGCTCGCGCTGTCGGTCGAGGACAACGGCGGCGTCTACTTCGTGCCCGCGTTCTCGGGCCTGTACGCCCCGTACTGGCGGCCCGATGCCCGCGGCGCGATCGTGGGGCTCACGCGCTACGCGAACCGCGGGCACCTCTCGCGGGCGGCGCTCGAGGCGACGGCCTTCCAGACGCGTGAGGTCCTGGATGCCGTCAACGCCGACTCCGGCGTCGACCTGGCCGAGCTGAAGGTCGACGGCGGCATGATCGCCAACGACACGCTGATGCAGTTCCAGGCCGACATCCTGGGCGTTCCCGTCGTGCGACCGGTCGTCGCCGAGACCACCGCGCTCGGTGCCGCCTACGCCGCGGGTCTCGCCGTCGGGTTCTGGAACGACCTCGACGAGCTGCGGGCCAACTGGCAGGAGGACAAGCGCTGGACGCCGAACGACGACGCCCCGGAGCGCGAGCGCCAGCTGCGGCTGTGGAAGAAGGCCGTGACGAAGTCGATGGACTGGGTCGACGACGACGTCCGCTGAGGCCGCGGTCAGAGCGCGAGCGCGAAGCAGACCGAGCGAGGCATCGTCTCGGCATAGGGCTCGTAGACCGGGATGCGGCTGAAGCCCATCGAGGAGTAGAGCGCGAGGGACTCGGGCTGCTGGAGCCCGGTCTGGAGGATCACCCGTTCCGCACCGTCTGCTCGGGCGGCATCGAGCGCGGCCGACATGAGGGCGCGCGCGATGCCGAGCCCGCGGAACGCGGGTGCCACGATGAGCCGCTTGATCTCCCATTCGTCGCCGAGCCGGCGCAGGATGACGTGCCCCGCGGGGGCCTCGTCCGCGCCGGCTTCGGCGACGAGGGCGATCAGCGTCGTGACGATCTCGTCAGGGTGCGTCGCGAGCGCGCGGGCGCGGGCGCGGCGTCGCTCGTCTGGCTCGTCGCCGTGGAAGCCGTCGTACCGGGCGCCGAGGTCGTCGTCGAGCTGTCGGCGCAGGTCACGGGCGCGGGGATCGTCGTAGGCGACGTCGACGATGCGCCAGGTCAGGTCTCGTTCCACAGCGACCGATAGTAGGCCAGGCGCTCGGGGTCGGGGGTGACGCCGTAGGCGGCGATGAGCGCGTCCTCCCAGCCGGCGCCGTAGTTCCACTCGGTGCTCATCGCCGCGACGGCGATGTCGGCCCACCGGTCGGCGACGCCGAGGGCCCCCAGGTCGACGTGCGCGAGCCACCGCCCGTCGTCGTCGACGAGGGTGTTCGGGCAGCAGGCGTCGCCGTGGCAGACGACGAGAAGATCGGGCTCGGGCGCCGCGTGGAGGGATGCCGGTACGTCGAGGCCGCGGGCCGCTGCGGTGCGCAGCCGATGCTCGACACCCCAGTCGAACGGGCAGCCGGCGACCGGCAGGGCGTCGTGGAGGGCGCGCAGTCCCTCGCCGACCGCGCGCACGGCGGTGGCGGGCTCCTCGACCCAGCGGGGATCGACAGCCGACCGGCCGGGCAGTGCGCGGGTCACGAGCCACTCGGCGTCGCCATCCTCACCGGTCTCGATCACCTCGGGAACCGGCGTGTACCGCGCGGCCCATCGCAGGCGCTCCGACTCGGCGCGCATGGACGTCTCGAGGTTCCGCGGACCGATCTTGACGACGCGGCCGTCGTCGGTGCGGAATGTCACACCCCCGATGGTGTTGCGCCACAGCGGCGTCGCGCCCGCACCGCCCGTGAGCAGTCGCAGCCGAGCGGAGACGTCCGGCGGAACCGGGGCATCCGGCGGCAGCAGGGTCACAGCATCATCCTGCCTGCTCCCACCCCACTCCGTCGTACCCGCCCCGGTCTCCCGCCCGACTCCGGCGAAACGGCGGCTCAGCCTGTCGACGTTCTAGGGTGGAGGGGCGAGTTCGAAGGAGAACACATGCAGATCGCGGGAGTCTCCGCCCTCATCACGGGCGGCGCCAGCGGCCTGGGTGCGGCCACGGCGCGGCGCCTCGCCGCCGCCGGCGCCCACGTCACGATCGTCGACCTCCCGGGGTCATCCGGGCCCGAGGTCGCAGCCGAGATCGGCGGCCGGTTCGCGCCGGTCGACGTCACCGATCCGGGCGAGGTCGCCGCGGCCGTCGAGACAGCCGGCGAGACCGCGCCTCTGCGGGTCGTCGTCAACTGCGCCGGGATCGCGCCGCCCGCCAAGGTGCTCGACCGAGAAGGACACCCCACGCCGCTGCCGGACTTCGAGCGCGTCATCCGCATCAACCTCGTCGGCACCTACAACGTCGTGGCCCAGGCTTCGGCGGCGATCGCCCGGACCCAGCCGACCGAGACCGGCGCCCGCGGCGTCATCGTCAACACGGCCTCCGTCGCCGCCTTCGAGGGCCAGATCGGGCAGCCGGCCTACGCCGCGTCGAAGGGGGCGGTGCACGCGATGACCCTGCCGATCGCCCGGGAGCTCGCGCGCTACGGCATCCGCGTCTGCACCATCGCCCCCGGGATCATGCAGACCCCCATGATGGCCGGGCTGCCGGATGCCGCGCAGCGCTCGCTCGGCGAGCAGGTGCCGTACCCGCAGCGGCTGGGAGCGCCCGAGGAGTTCGCCGCGCTCGCCGCCCACATCGTCGACAACGACTACCTCAACGGCGAGACGATCCGTCTCGACGGCGCGATCAGAATGGCACCACGATGACCGACACTGCATCCGACACCGCATCCGACACCGTCCTGCTGCGGCGCGAGGGCGCGCTCGCGCGCATCACCCTGAACCGTCCGGCCTCCCTCAACGCGGTCGACGCCGAGATGGCCGTCCGCTGGCGCGAGGTCGCCGCCGAGGTCGCGGCCGACGCGTCGATCGGGGCCGTCATCCTGGATGCCGCGGGCCGCGCCTTCTGCGCCGGCGGCGACGTCGTGTCGATGTCGACCTCCGGGATGGGCGGCACGGCGGTCACCGAGACGGCCCGCGTCATCCACGACGGCATCACGTCGCTGACCACCGCGGCGGTGCCGATCGTCGCCGCCGTGCAGGGTGCGGTCGCCGGGGGAGGGCTCGGCATCATGCTGGTCGCCGACTACATCGTCGCATCGCCGTCGGCGGTCTTCGTCAGCAAGTACGCGAACATCGGGCTCACTCCCGACCTCGGCGTGTCGACCCTGCTCCCGGCCGCGATCGGCCAGCGGCGGGCCTTGCAGCTGCTGCTCCACGACACGGCGCTCGACGCCGCGACCGCGCTCGACTGGGGGCTCATCGCCGAGGTCGTCGATGATCCGGCAGCTCGCGCGCAGGCGCTCGCCGCAGCCTGGCTGGACGGCGCGACGACCGCGTTCGGGCAGGCCAAGCGCCTCGTCCGGGAGGGCGCCGGGCGCACTCTCGCCCAGAACCTCGACGACGAGGCGCGGACGATCGGAACGCGCTTCGACACCCCCGAGGCGCGCGTTCGCATCGACGCGTTCGCCGCCGCATCCGCTCGCCGCACCCGAACCGAGGAGAACCGATGACCGACGCGAAGCCCTTGGCGGGCAAGACGCTGCTGATGTCGGGCGGAAGCCGCGGCATCGGCTTGGCCATCGCGCTCCGAGCCGCGCGCGACGGCGCGAACATCGCGCTGCTCGCCAAGACGGACCAGCCGCATCCGAAGCTCGAGGGCACGGTGCACACCGCCGCCGCCGAGATCGTCGCGGCGGGGGGTCAGGCGCTGCCGATCGTCGGCGACGTGCGCGACGAGGACTCCATCACCGAGGCCGTGCTGAAGACGCAGGGCGAGTTCGGCGGCATCGACATCGTGGTGAACAACGCCTCGGCCATCGACCTCTCGGGCACCTTGGAGCTCGGCACGAAGCGCTTCGATCTGATGCAGGCTGTCAACGTGCGCGGGACGTTCCTGCTGTCGCGGGCCGCGATCCCCGTGCTGCGCGATGCCGCGAACCCGCACATCCTCTCGCTGTCGCCCCCGCTCAACCTCTCGCCGAAGTGGCTCGGCGCGCACACCGGCTACACGCTGGCGAAGTACGGTATGACGATGGCGACCCTCGGCATCGCGGCGGAGTTCGCCGGCGACGGGATCGCCGCGAACACGCTCTGGCCCCGGACGACGATCGCGACGGCGGCGGTGCAGTACTCCCTCGGCGGCGACCGGATGATGGCCGCGAGCCGCACGCCGGAGATCTACGCGGATGCCGCCTACGAGGTGCTCGTCCGGCCCGCGCGCGAGTACACGGGCCGGACGCTCATCGTCGAGGATGTGCTCGAGGCGTCGGGCGTGACCGATTTCTCGGGCTATGCGGCGGTTCCCGGCACGCCGGACAGCGAGCTGTTCCCCGACGTGTTCCTCGACTGAGACCGCTCCGACCGGCCGGATTCAGGCGTTGAGGTCGACGCGCGTCCCGATGCCGCGCTCGTGCGCAGCGTCGAGCAGGACGGCCGCCACGGCGACATCCTGTGCGCCGATGCCGACCGAGTCGAAGAGGGTGATCTCGTCGTGGCCGGCGCGGCCGCGCACCCGACCCGTGAGCACCTCGCCGAGCGTCCCCACGACGTCGTCGAGGGTGAGGGCTCCCTCGGCGACGGCGAGGAGGAGGTCGCCCGATTTGGTCTCGGCCGTCGCGCGGTCGTCGACCCACACGGAGGATCGGGCGAGGGCGGCCCCGTCGACCTCGCGCTCGTCGGCACGCGGCCGTGCCCCGACGACGTTGAGGTGCTGACCCGGCCGCAGCCACGCGCCGGAGAGGATCGGCTCCACCGACGGGGTCAGCGTGCAGACGACGTCGGAGGCGTCGACGACCTCGCGCGGCGAGGATGCCGCGACGATCTCACCGTCCCAGTCGCCTGAGCGTTCGACGTCGGCGGCGAAGCGCGCGACGGTGGCGGCCGAGCGCGACCAGACGGTGAGGCGTTCGAACGGTCGCACGGTCCGCAGCGCGCGGACATGCTCGCGGGCGAGCGCCCCCGCCCCCAGCAGGCCCAGGGACCGGCTGTCGTCGCGGGCGAGGGCTCTGGTGGCGACGGCGCTCGCGGCCGCGGTGCGCACGCGCGTCGGGACGCGGCCGTGCAGCAGCGCGACCGGGGCGCCGTCGGCGCGGTCGACGACCAGGATCATCGACCGCTGCGTCGGCAGGTCGCGCTCGGCGTTGTCGGGGACGTCGGCGAGCAGCTTGACCCCCGCGAGGCCCGCCGCATCGGAGACCGCTGCCATGAGGATGAACCGTCCCGTGTCGCCGGGCGTCGCCATCGAGGTGGGGCCGGGCTGGTGCGCCCCGCCGTCCGCGATCTCCGCGAACGCCCGCGCCACCGCTTCGAGGGTGGCGTCACGGTCGACGAGGGACTCCAGCTCGGACGCCCCGAGAAGCAGGGTCACGCGGTCACCCCTCCGGTGAGCTCGAGCCCGTCGGCGACGACGACGCCGCGGTAGAGCACGGTGCGATCGGGGGACCGGTCCATGACCGCCGCAGTGACCGTGTCGCCCGACACGAGCACGAGGTCGGCCGGATCTCCCTCGGCGAGCCCCGGGCGGTCGGCCGCACCGTTCAGGCCCGGCGCCAGCCCCATGACGGAGCGGCCGCCGACCGTGGCGATCGCGACACAGTGCTCGATGTCCTCGTCGCGGCGGAAGCCGTTGGTGAAGGCGAGCTGCCACGTGCGGTCGAGCATGTCGGTGTTGCCGTAGGGCGACCAGTAGTCGCGCTGACCGTCCTGGCCGAGTCCGAGCCGGATGCCGTACTCGGCCAGCATCAGCGTCGGGAGCGCCGTCGGCGGGGCTATCGTCGCCATCGAGATGTCGAGCTCCCGCATCTCGTCGAGGAGCGGCCGCAGCTGCGCTTCGGGCAGGCGGCCGAGGCCGTACCCGTGCGAGATGGTGACCCGCCCCTGCATCCCCGTCGCGCGGGTGCGCTCGATGATCAGCTCGGCCGAGAACTTCGCCAGCTGATCGGGCTCGTGCAGGTGGATGTCGATCGGGGCGCCGTGCTTCTCGGCGATGCCGAAGACGATGTCGAGATGGCGCACCGGATCGCGGTCGAGCGCACAGGGGTCGATGCCGCCCACGACGTCGGCGCCGCGTGCCATGGCCTCATCGAGCACGTCGGCCGATCCCGCCTCGCGCAGCAGGCCCGCCTGCGGGAACGCGATGATCTCGACGTCGCAGCGCCCGGCATTGGCCTCGCGCGCGGCGACGACCGCGTCGAGACGTTCGTGGCCGGCGTCGACGTCGACCTGCGCGTATGTCCGGACGGCGGTCGTGCCGCGGGCGATCGCCCGCTCGAGGGTCGTCGCGACCCGCTCCTCGATCGAGACCTCGGCCTTGCGCCAGTTGCGGCGGTCGTTGAGCATCATGTTCCAGACGCCGGGCGAACCGGTGTGGGGGCGGAACGGCAGGCCGACGCGCGTGGAGTCCAGGTGCACGTGGACGTCGGCGAACGAGGGGATCAGGATCCGGCCCCGTCCGTCGACGACGTCCGCGGCGGTGGTGTCCGCGGTGCCGGGGGCGGCGGTGCCGATGATGACACCGCCGTCCACGATCACATCGGTGGTCGCGCCGCCCCAGGGACGGACGCGGGAGAGGATGGTGCGGGTCATTCGAAGCTCGTCTCGGTGAAGTCGTACAGGCCGTCGGCGCGCGGGGTCCACTGCAGCGACGATCCGGCGGCGAAGTTGTTGGCGGGGACGTACAGCGGCACGAAGTAGACCTGCTCGTTGCTGTAGCCGAGCAGCTCGGCGAAGACGTCTTCGCGCTCAGCGCCCTCGACGCCGCGCTGGCGCTCGGCGAGCTCGGTGGTCGCGGGGTCGAGTGCGTAGTTGTTGTTGCCCGCCGGCTCGTAGAAGTCGGTCAGGGGCAGGTCGCCGTCGAGGGTGGAGGGAGCCCACGTGTTCAGGTAGATGCCCTGCATCTCCTTGCCGCGGACCTTGAGCGTGTGGCTCTGCTGGTCGGCGCCGCGCATGTCGACGGCGATGCCGACGGTCTCGAGATAGCCCTGGATGCTCTGGGCCACTTCGCTCGAGAGCGGGATGCGGCCATCGGTGGCGTAGTCGAAGGGGATCGGGGTGCCGTCGTACCCGGCCTCCGCGAGCAGCGCGCGCGCCGCCTCCGGGTCGTAGCCGATCGCATCGACGTCGTCGGAGTATCCCTCGACGGCGGGGGCGAGCATCGCCTTCGCCGGCTCGGCGAGTCCGGCCAGCAGCGAGTCGACGATCGCCTCCGTGTCGATCGCATGGCCGATGGCCTCCCGGACGCGGACGTCCTGGAGCGGGCCGGCCGTCGAGTTGGCGCCGAGGAAGACCACGCCGTTCGACAGGGCCGAGAACACCTGCGCGTTGCCGGCCGACTCGATGCTCGAGACCTGGGTCGGACCGATCTGGGCCACGTCGAGGTCGCCCGAGAGCACGCCGCTCGCGCGCGACTCGGCGGACGAGACCGGCTGCAGCGAGATGGTCTCGATGGCGGGGGACTCGCCCCAGTAGTCCTCGTTGCGGACGAGGTCGTACGAGACGCCCGGGGTGATGGAGTCGAAGACGTAGGGGCCCGATCCGATCGGCTCGCGGGCGTAGGCGTCGGGACCCATCTCCTGATAGGTGTCGGCCGGGACGATCGAGATGAGCGAGGTGTTGCGGGGGAACGCCGAGAAGGGCTGCTTCAGGACGAAGCGCACCGTCAGGTCGTCGACCTTCTCGACGCGGTCGACCGACGAGAGGTAGGCGTAGTTCTCGCCCGTCGGGTCGCCGAGGATCGTCTCGTACGAGAACACGACGTCGTCGGCGGTGATCTCCTCGCCGTTGCTCGCCGTGACGTCGGGCTGGAGGGTGAACTCCCACTCGGTCAGGTCGGCGTTCGCGGTCCAGTCGGTCGCGAGCTTGGGCACCATCTCGCCGTCGGCGGTGATCTTCACGAGCTGGTCGTGCGTGTGGAAGAACACCGACAGCACCACGAGAGCGCCCGAGCGGATGGGATCCATCGACGTCGGGTCGGTGGGCAGGGCGGCGGTGATGGATGTCTGGGCCGACCCCGAGGCGGAGCCGCCGGACGGGGAGTCGAACCCGCCGGCGCAGCCGGCGAGCACGAGGGCGCCGAGGGTGAGGAGGGATCCGCCGGCGAGGGCGCGCCGGGAGGTGTGTCGGGTCATGTGAGTGCCTTTCGAGCGGTGAGACGGGGAATGGCGTCGAGGAGGGTGCGGGTGTAGGGATGCTGCGGGTCGGTGAAGACGTCTTCCGTGGGGCCGTGCTCGACGATGCGGCCGCCCTCCATCACGACGACCCGGTCGGCGATGCCGCGCACCACGCCCAGGTCGTGCGAGACGAAGAGGTAGGCGAGCCGGTGCTCGCGCTGCAGGTCGCGGAGGAGGTCGAGCACTTGCGCCTGGATCGACACGTCCAGCGCCGAGACCGGCTCGTCGAGGAGCACGAGCGCCGGGTCGAGCGCGAGAGCGCGGGCGATCCCGACGCGCTGACGCTGTCCGCCGGAGAGACGTCGGGGCAGCCGGTCGTCGAACGACGGGTCGAGGCCGACGCCCGCGAGCAGGTCGCGGACGCGGTCCGGGCTGTACGCGTGCCGCACGCGCAGCGGCTCCGCCACGGAGCCGGCGACGCTGCCCCGGGGGTCGAGGGCCGACGAGGGGTCCTGGAAGACGATCTGCGCCCGTGCGCGCTCCGCGGCGGAACGTCCGGAGATGGCGGGTGCCGCGGCCGTGCCCGCGATCGTCACGCGGCCCGAAGCTGCCGGGGTGAGACCGAGGATCGCGCGCAGCAGCGAGGACTTGCCGCATCCGGACTCGCCGACCACGGCGAGGGTCTCGCCCGCGCGGATTTGCAGCGAGACGCCGTCGACCGCGCGCACGGTGCCACCGCGGCGGCCGGGGTACTCGACGACGAGGTCGGTCACCTCCAACGCGATCTCCGCAGCATCGTCGACCACCACGGCCGCCGCGCGCGCGGGCGGCTCGTGCGCCGACGGGACGGCGGCGAGCAGCATCCGCGTGTACTCCTCGCGCGGGGCGGCGAGCACGTCGGCGGTCGCGCCTCGTTCGACGATGCTCCCGGCGCGCATGACGGCGATGTCGTCGGTGTGCTCGCCCACGAGACCGAGGTCGTGCGTGATGAGCGCGAGCGCCGAGCCGGTGCGCTCGCGCACCTCGTCGAGCAGCGCCATGACCTGCGCCTGCACGGTCACGTCGAGCGCCGTGGTCGGCTCGTCGGCGATGAGCAGCAGGGGATCGTGGGCGATCGCCATCGCGATCATCGCGCGCTGCCGCATCCCGCCCGACCACTGGTGCGGCCGGGCTGCGGCCCGCTCGGCGGCGTTGCGGACCCCGACCGACTCGAGGAGCTCGACCGCGCGCCGCCGGGCGGCGCCGCGTCCGAGGCCGGGCGCGTGGACCCGCACGGCGCTGGCCACCTGCGCGCCGACCGCGCGCAGCGGGTTGAGCGACGACATCGGGTCCTGGAAGATCATGGCCGCGACGCGGCCCCGGCTCGACCGCAGCTCGCGGTCCGTGAGCGCCGTGACGTCGCGTCCATCGAGGAGGATCCGGCCGGACGTCACGCGAACGCCCTCGGGCAGCAGTCCCATCGTCGCGAGCATGGTGAGGCTCTTGCCCGACCCCGACTCGCCAACGATCCCGAGCGCGCGGCCGCGCCCGACGTCGAGCGATACGCCGGCCACGAGCGGCCGCGGGCCGGTGGGGGTGACGGCCTCGAGGGACAGATCCTCGATGGTCAGGACGGATGCGGTCATCGCCGGCCTCCCTTGCGCAGCAGGGCGCCGCGCGCCTCCGCGGTGAACTGCTGACTGACGAACTGGGCTCCCGCGACGGCGAGGAACATGACGAGTCCGGGCAGGACGACCAGCCAGGGGTCGGTGGACAGGTACTTCTGACCGTCGAAGATCATCGCGCCCCAGCTCGGCGTGGGCGGCTGGACGCCGAGCCCGAGGTACTCCAGCGACGCCTCGATGAGGACGATGGTGGCGATGTCCGTGGCGGCGATGATGAGGGTGTGCGGCCAGACGTTGGGCACCACGTGGCGCGTGATGGTCCAGAAGGTGTCGGCGCCCTGCGTCAGCGGGGCGATGACGAAGTCCTGCCCTCGCAGCGCCGCCGTGATGTTCCGCATCACGCGGGCGTAGCCGACCCACCAGGTGCAGCCGACGACGAGGATCGTCAGGCCCGCGCTCGGTGAGACGACGGCGCAGATGGCGATGAGCAGCAGCACCACGGGCATCGCCAGCACCGTGTTCGACAGCACCGAGAGGCCGGCTTCGACCTTGCCCCCGAAGTAGCCGGACACGATCCCGACGGTCGTCCCGATGAGGGCGTTGAGGGCCACGATCGCGAGGGTGATCCCCAGGGTGACCGACGACGCCAGGGCCACCCGGCTGAACAGGTCGCGGCCGAGCGGGTCGGTCCCGAGGGGGTGGGCGGGGTCCGTCAACGGCGGCAGCAGAGCCCGCGAGAGGTCCTGCCCCATCGGATCGAACCCCGGCAGCACCGGGCGCAGCGCGGAGAGGGCGATGACGAGCCCGATCATGGTGAACCCGACGACGGCCGAGGGGCGCAGGCGCAGACGCGGTGGACGCGGGGCGGTCGCGGGTGACGCGGTGACGGGCGCGGGAGCGACGGGCGTGAGGGTCATGAGTGAGCCGTCCGGGTGTCGATGCGGGAGACGAGGGTGTCGACCAGGGTGTTCACGAGCACGAACATCAGGGCCACGAACAGCAGGCCGGCCTGGACGATGGGGAAGTCGCGCTGGCTGACGGCGTCGGTCAGGAGGCTGCCGAGGCCGGGCCAGGCGAACACCACCTCGACGACGACCGTGCCGCCCAGGAGCCCGCCGAGGTTCAGGCCCGCCATGCCGAGCACGGGCGCGAGCGCGTTGGGAAGCATCTGGGTGAGCAGGATGCTCGCCCGGCTGTGCCCCTGCGCGAACGCGGTGCGGACGTAGTCCTGTTCGGCCTGTTCGCTCAGCGCGGCGTCGAGGAGGCGCAGGTACATGACGAACTGGCCCGTGGCGAGCGTGACGACGGGAAGCACCAGGCTGGCGGGGCTCGTCCGGCCCAGCGAGGGCAGGACGCCCAGCAGGACCGAGAAGACCAGCACGAGCAGGAGAGCGAAGAAGAAATCGGGGACCGACTGCCGCACGGCACCGCTCCAGCCGACGATCGCTCGCAGCAGGCGGCTGCCGGTGAGCTGGATGGCGAGGGCGGCGATCAGCGCGAGGGCGAAGCCCGCGATGAAGGCCCAGAAGGCGAGTTCGACGGTCGCCGGGACGCGCTCGAGGACGAGGCCGAGGGCCGACTCGTGCCGGCGGTACGAATCACCGAAGTCGCCGACGAACAGACCGCCGAGGAAGTCGAGGTACTGCACGATGACGGGCCGGTCGAAACCGAGGCGCGCGTTGAGCGCGTCGACGTCGGCGGTCGAGGCGTTGTCGGGCAGGAGCAGCGCCCCGGGCGCGCCGGTGAGGCGCCCGAGGACGAAGCCGACGGTCACCACCAGGAAGATCGTGGCGACGGCGAGGCCGAGGCGGCGGAGGAGAAAGGGGAGCACGAGCAGGACGCTATGGCACGGCGGCTCGCGGACCGGGCCGCGTAACGAACACGCAACACAACTCTTACGCTCGTGACACTTTGGCGTACCGAATCGTGCCTTCGAGCCGCTTTCAAGGCTTCAAATGGACCATCCGGGATACCAGATGGCGATTCCCGCCCCGACTGCCCGACCTGCCAGGATGGTCGGGTGGATGACGAGACGGATGCCGCCGGGCGGCGCATCGCACATGCCCTGCGGGAGCGGATCATCACCGGCGACATCGCGATGGGCGACAAGCTCGGCGAGCGTGACGTCGCCCTGCAGCTCGGAGTCTCGCGGGTGCCCGTGCGCGAGGCGCTGCAGCTGCTCGAGTCCGAGGGCTTCGTGTCGTCGTCGCACCGGCGGGCCGCGATCGTTCACACGTTCACGCTCGACGACGCCGTCGAGCTGTTCGACATGCGCATGCAGCTCGAGCCCTTCGCGGCATCCCTCGCCGCCCGCAACGCCGCGGCAGGCGCCGACACGACCCACCTGGTCGCCGCCCTCGAGGTCGCTCACGTCGCGCACGACGAGGACGCGCCGGCGTCGACCCGCAACTCCGATCTGCACGAGGAGATCTTCGCGCTCGCCGGACACCGCCTTCTGCTGCGGATGAGCGGCCAGCTCACGGGCCGCACACGCTGGCTCTTCCGCCTCACCCCGGAGCGCGACACGGAGCGCCGATGGGACGAGCACGACGAGATCGTCGAGGCTATCCTCGGTGGGCACGCGGATCTCGCGTTCGCGCTCGCAGCGGCCCACGTCGAGCGCGGGCGGGTCGAGTCGATGCCCCGTCTGGCCGAACGGCTGCCCGCCGAGCCCGTGCGACGTCGCCGTCGCGGCGCATCGAAGGGCTGACCGCGCGTCCGGCGCAGCCGATCAGTCGAGTGGCTTGCGCAGGAATATCTGGAAGGTGCCGTCGCCCTGCGGCACGCGCTCGGACTCGGCATACCCCTCGCGCTCGTAGAGGCGGAGGTTGGCTTCGCTGAGCGAGCCCGTGAACAGTTCGGCTTCGCGCGCACCGGCCTGCCGTCCGCGTTCCTCGACCGCGGCGAGCAGCGCGGTGCCGAGACCGGATCCCTGCTGGTCGGGGGCGATCGCGATGCGGCCGATGAGCAGCAGCTCGCCGTCGAGACGGGCGCGTGCCGCTCCGACGATGCGTCCGTCGTCGAGGGCGACGCAGCCGAGGTTCTCGTGCAGCTCGGCCCGGAGCTCGTCGAGGGTCTGGGTCAGGGGCGGCATGTCGGCCGCGTCGTAGATGAGGGCTTCGGACACGAACGCCGCGCGCTGCAGGGTCAGCACTTCACCCGCGTCGGCGGGGTCGATGGGGCGGATGTCGTGCTCGCGGGCCTCGGGGGCCATCAGGCGGCCGTCTCAGGGTCGATGATGCCGTGGCGGACGAAGGCGTTCCAGATGCCGTCGTCGAGGACGCCGGTGGTGACCTCGCCGGCGATGCGCTGGAGGTGCGGGTCGGCTTCGGCCATCGCGATCGCGGTGCCGCAGACCTCGAACATCTCGACGTCGTTCCAGCTGTCGCCGATTCCGATGGCGTCGGCGGCGTCGCGGCCGAGATGGCTCAGCATCGCCTGGATGCCGGTCCCCTTGTTCGTGCCGCGCATACCGACCTCGCCGTTCGACCCGGTCGGCAGCGGCATGCTGCCCGGTATCACGTGGAACTCGTCGCCGAGGGCTCGCTGGGTCTTCTCGACGGCGTCGGGGTCGGAGCTGACGAACACCGCTTTGGCGATGTGGTCGAGATCGGCCTCCTCGACCGGGGCGAAGCGCGGCGCGGCCACGACGTCCTCGGCGAGGGCCACGGTGGAGACGTCTTCAGCGTGACGGCGCCGGCGTTCGCTGATGAAGTCGGCGATGAAAGAGCGCACGCCCTCGCTCGCGTAGACCCCGGCGTGAGACTGGATGAAGTACCGCGTGCCCTGCTCGTCGAAGTAGGCCATGACGCGCTCGACGGCGGCGCGTGGCATCAGCTCGGCGAGCACCGTCTCGTCGCCGGAGACCGCGAGGGCCCCGCCGTTGGAGATGGCGCCGTCGAAGCCGATGTCGAGCACACGGGGGTTGATGTCGCCGGCGGCGCGTCCTGTGCAGAGGTAGACGAGGTGCCCGCGTTCACGCGCGGCGCGAACCGCTGCGATCGTCGAGGGGGCGATCGACTCGCCGTGCGCGAGGATGGTGCCGTCGACGTCGAGGAAGATGATGCGAGATTGCGACGTCACCCCTCCAGCGTAATGGGGCGATCTAGAGTGGCGACATGTCCGACGTCGCGACCGCTCTGTCCGACCGGCCGCTGTTGCTGGACGGCGGTCTGGGGACGACCCTCGAGGCAGGAGGACACGACCTCTCCGGTGAGCTGTGGTCGGCGCGCGTGCTGTCGGAGGCTCCGGCGGACGTCCGCGCGGCGCACGCCCGTTTCGCCGCTGCCGGCGCAGACATCCTCACCACGGCGTCGTACCAGATCGGGTTCGACAACCTGGCCGCGGCGGGCTTCGACGCCGCTCGCACCCGCCGACTGCTGGACCTGTCGGTGCGGGTCGCCCGCGATGGCGGGGCTGAGGCGGGGCGGGAGGTGCGGGTGGCCGCATCCGTCGGGCCGTTCGGTGCGACGCGGGCGGACGGCAGCGAATACACCGGCGACTACGGCCTCACCGCCGCCCAGCTCGAGCGCTGGCATCGTCGCCGTCTCGATGCGCTCGTCGCCGCCGAGCCCGACCTGCTGGCGGTCGAGACCATCGCCTCCCCGACCGAGGCTGAGGCGGTCGCGCATGCGGTCGAGGGCATCGGCATCCCGACATGGGTCGCGCTGTCGGCGGCGAGCACGGCGTTCGACGAGGCGTCGCTGCGCGAGACCCTCGTCGCGATCTCGCGGGTGCCGGGCGTCGTCGCCGTCGGGGTCAACTGCTGCCCGCCGGCCGCCGTGGCATCGGCCCTGACGTCGGCCGCAGCCGTGCCGTTCGTCGTCTACCCGAACAGCGCCGAGTCGTGGGATGCCGATTCGCGCGTCTGGACCGGCGAACCGGGCCACGCGCTGGCCGAGGCCGAAGACTGGATCCGGGCCGGCGCGCGCATCGTGGGCGGATGCTGCCGCACCACGCCCGACGATATCGCCGCTCTTGCCCGCCGGCTCAGATGAGGCCGTGGCGGACGAAGGCGTTGTGGATCCCGTCGTCGTCGATCGCCGTCGTCACCTCGTCGGCGAGGGCCTGCACCTCCGGCGCGGCGTTGCCCATCGCGATCGCGGTGCCGCACACCTCGAACATCTCGGCGTCGTTCCAGTTGTCTCCGATGCCGATCGCGTCGGCGGGATCGACGCCCAGGTGGGCGAGCACCTCCAGGATCGCGGCGCCTTTGTTCACGCCGCGCGGCGCCACTTCGCCCGAACTGCCCTCCGGCAGCGGGATCGTGCCCGAGACGACGGCGAAGTCGGGGGCGAGCTCGGCGAGCAGGTCGGCGACCGCGTCCGCGTCGTGCCCGAGGATGACGGCCTTGGCGACCTCGGCATCCGAGAAGTGGACCTCGTCGTCGAAGGTCTTCATGCCGACGCTGAAGAATTCGAGCTCGTCGGGGTCGACCCCCGCGGCCCGGGCGTCGTCGGCGTGGCGGGCGCGGTCGCGCTCGAGCCGGTCCGCGAGCAGGTCCGGCAGACCGGGGCTCGCGAACATACGGTCGAAGGACTGGTAGTACCAGTGGATGCCGCGTGCCTCGAACGCGGCGCTGAGGCGCGCGACCTCGGCGGCGGTCATGAGTCGCGAGACGATCAGCTCGTCGCCCACGCCGGCGAACGCGCCGCCGTTCGTGACGGCGCCGTCGAAGCCGATGTCGAGGATGCGGCCGCGCAGCTCGGCCATGCCGCGTCCCGTGCTCAACAGCACGAGGTGGCCGTTCTCGCGCGCGCGGCGGACGGCGGCGACGGCGGACTCGGGCAGGTGGGTGCCGTCCTGCAGGAGCGTGCCGTCGACATCGAGGAAGACGGCGCGGCGGCGGAAGTCGGACGAAGTCATGCGATCCCCTCTCGGATGCGGAGAAGGGCGCGGTCGCGGGCCAGAAGGAGGGCCCCGCGACCGCGCCCGGTCGGGTCGGCGTCTCAGCGGGTGAGCGAGGCGCCGTTGGTGCGGATGACCTCGGCGTACCAGCCGAACGACTTCTTCTCGTAGCGCTCGAGCGTGCCCGAGCCGTCGTCGTTGCGGTCGACGTAGATGAAGCCGTACCGCTTGCTCAGCTGCGCGGTCGAGGCGCTGACCAGGTCGATGCAGCCCCACGAGGTGTAGCCGAGCACCTCGACGCCGTCGGCGATCGCTTCGCCGACCTGCACGAGGTGGTCGTTGAGGTAGGCGATGCGGTAGTCGTCGATGACCGTCTTGACGCCGTCGACCTCGACGAGCTGGTCTTTCGCGCCCAGACCGTTCTCGACGATGAACAGCGGCTTCTGCCAGCGGTCCCAGAACTGGTTGAGCACGAGGCGCAGGCCCACGGGGTCGATCTGCCAGCCCCACTCGCTCGCCTCGAGGGTCGGGTTCGGAACGCCGCCCATGATGTTGCCCTCGCCGGTGACCTTCTTCGCCGGGTCGGCGGTCGCGGCGACCGACATGTAGTAGCTGAACGACACGAAGTCGACCGTGTTGGTCAGGTCGTCGCGGTCCTCGTCGGTGATGTCGAGCTCGATGCCCTTCTCCGCGAGGGTGCGCAGGAAGTACCCGGGGTAGGCGCCGCGGGTGTGCACGTCGCCGTAGACGAGGTTCGAGTGGTCGAACGACATGACCTCCAGCGCGTCTGCGGGCGACGGCGAGAGCGGGTACACGGGCATCGACAGCACCATGCAGCCGATCTGCGCGTTCGGGGCGACCTCGCGTGCGATGCGCGTCGCGCGGGCCGAGGCCACGAGCTCGTGGTGCATCGCCTGGTAGAGCTGCTGCTCGGTCAGCTCGTCCTTCGGGGTGTTGATGCCGCCCGACATGAAGGGGGCGTGGAGGAGGGAGTTGATCTCGTTGAAGGTCAGCCAGTACTTCACCCGGGCGCCGTAGCGCTCGAAGAGGGTGCGCGCGTAGTTCTCGTAGAAGGCGATGAGGCGGCGGTCGGTCCACCCGTCGTAGGTCTCGGCGAGGTGGAGCGGCGTCTCGTAGTGCGAGATGGTGACGAGCGGCTCGATGCCGTGCTTCTCGAGCTCGTCGAGGACGCGGTCGTAGAAGGCGAGGCCCTCTTCGTTGGGCTCGGTCTCGTCGCCCTTCGGGAAGATGCGGCTCCACGCGATGGAGAAGCGGAAGGTCTTGAAGCCCATCTTGGCGAAAAGGGCGATGTCTTCTGCGTAGCGGTGGTAGAAGTCGATGCCGACGAGCTTGAGGTTGTCGGGGGTCGGCTCGTCGGTGCGGGCGCCGACGATGCCGCGGGGCATGACGTCCTGCACCGAGAGCCCCTTGCCGCCTTCGTCGTAGGCGCCCTCCAGCTGGTTCGCGGCGGTCGCTCCGCCCCAGAGGAATCCGTCGGGGAAGGTGGTGGTGCTCATGGCTCTCTCGTTTCGTATCGCTTGGCCCGCAGGTGGCGGGACTGTGTATCGCTGGTCCCGCGGCTGGCGGGACGGGTGGGGGAGGGGGCGCGGTCCGGTTCCGCGCCCCCTCCGCGCGGGGTGTCGCTCAGTTCGCGAGCGCGGACTCGACCGAGACCGCCGTGAACAGCGGCTCGCCGTGCGCGATCGGGCCGGACGCCTGGCCGGCCAGAGCGGGGTACAGCTCGCCGTTGGTGACGATGACGGGCGTCGTCAGGTCGTAGCCCGCACGCTCGATCGCGTCGCCGTCGAACTCGACGAGCAGGTCGCCGGCCTTGACCTCCTGGCCGGTGGTGACCTTGACGTCGAAGTGCGCGCCCGCGAGCTTCACCGTGTCGATGCCGATGTGGATGAGCACCTCGGCGCCGTCGGCGTGACGGAGGCCGATCGCGTGACCGGTCGGGAACGCGGCTGCGACGGTTGCGTCGAACGGGGCGTACACGGCGCCCGAACGCGGCTTGATCGCGACGCCGTCTCCGAGGCTGCCCTCGGCGAAGGCGGCGTCGGGAGTCTCGCTCAGCGGCACGACCGTGCCGTCGACGGGGCTCAGCACGACGACGTCGTTGCCGGATGCCGCGGGGGCCGCGGCCGGTGCGGCATCCTCTTCCGGCTCCGTGAATCCGACGATCGCGGTGAGCAGGAACGGGATGACGATCGCGGCGGCGAGTCCGATGATCAGCATGACCATGTTGCCGTTGCCGAACAGGGCCGGGAGGGCCAGCCCGGAGGGCACGACGAACGCCGTCGAGAACACGCCGCCCATCGCGATGATGGCGCCACCGATCACACCGCCGACGATGCCGAAGGCGAAGGGGCGCTTGAGCGGCAGGTTGATGCCGTAGATGGCGGGCTCGGTGATGCCGGCGAGGAAGCCCGAGAGCGTTGCGGGGGCGGCGAGCGACTTGAGGTTCTTGTTGCGGGCGCGCACCCACACACCGGCGACGGCAGCGGCCTGCGCGAGGACGGCCGCGAACACGGGGCCGATGAGCAGGATCTGACCGGTGGTCTGGTACTCCAGCGTGAACAGCGGCACGAGACCCCAGTGCAGACCGAAGATGACGAAGACCTGCCAGAAGCCGCCCATGATGGCGCCGCCGGCCCACGGCGCGTTCTCGAAGACCCAGCCGATGCCGTTGCCGAGCGCGCCGCTGAGGATCGCGGAGATCGGACCGATGACGACGAAGACGATCGGGACGGCGATGAGCACGACGATCATCGGGGTGACGAAGCGGCGCACCGCGCCCGGGAGCTTCGCGTAGAGGAACTTCTCGGCGTGGCTCTGCAGCCAGACGATCACGATGATCGGGATGACGCTCGAGACGTAGGTGACCATCGTGAAGGGGATGCCGAAGAAGGTCAGGCCCTCGACCCCGACGAGCGGGGTGATCGTCGGGTAGAGCAGCGCTGCCGCGATCGCGAAGGCGGTGAACTCGTTGGCCTTGAAGTAGCGCGCCGCGGTGAAGGCGAGCGCCATCGGCAGGAAGTTGATGAGGCCGTCCGACAGGGCGTTGAGCACCGCGTAGGTCGAGTTGTCGGTGGTGATCCACCCGAACGTGACCGCCGCAGCGAGGAACGCCTTGAGCAGACCGGTGCCCGCGAGGGCCCACAGCAGCGGCGTGAAGATCGCCGAGATCATCGAGATGAAGCGGTTGAAGAGGTTGCCCTTGGGGCCCTCGGATGCCGCGGCGTCGGAGCCGGCGCCGAACTTCGAGATCTTGCCGATCTCGGCGAACACGTCGGGGACGTCGTTGCCGATGACGACCTGATACTGGCCGCCGGCCTGGGCGACGGTGACGACGCCGGGCACGGCCTTGACGGCGGCGGTGTTCGCCTTCGACTCGTCCTTCAGCACGAAACGCAGACGCGTCGCGCAGTGGACGAGGGAGTTCACGTTCTCCTCGCCGCCGACGCCCTCCAGGACGCCGGCCGCGGTCTTCGAGTAATCCATCGGGACTGCTCGCTTTCTGCCGCAGCATCGCGGCACTCGGGTGGAGGAAGCCGCCGCATCCCGTTTCCGGGCAACAAAAAAACCTGAACTCGTTCACCGCCGATCAAAGCGATGTGAGTTCAGGTTTTGCCCGCTGCCGCGGTAACAATCCGGAGACTTCCACAGGGCAGCGACGCCCTGCGAGGGTCACGGTACCACGCGTGTGGTGTCTTCGCCAGTGCCGTTCGCCCCGACCTGCGTCGCGAGGCGCTCGACGTGGACGATGACGTAGAGCAGCTCCTCGTCGGTCAGCTCCGACTCGGTCGCGGCGCGGACGTAGGCCTTGACCTCCTCCGCGATCGCGTACGACCGGGGATAGCTGTGCTTGGCGAACTCGAAGAACGAGGTGTCGGCGCTGCGCAGCATCGTCTTGGAGACGAGGCGCTGCAGCAGGAATTGGATGTGCAGGATGAAGCGCGCGTAGTCGGGGCTGTCGGTGTCGAGTTTGACGCCGAGGCCGTTCTCGACCGTCATGACGACGTGCTGCAGACGGCGGAAGAGAAGGGCCGCCGTGCCGTTGGGTTCGTCACGAGTCGCGTTGAGCAGGTGCATCGTGAGGAACACGGCCTCTTCGTCGGGCAGCTCGCGATCGAGCGACTCGGAGATCGCGGTGGCCATGCGCTGCGCCGCGGAGAACTCGTGGGGATGCAGCACGCGCAGTTCGGGCATGTTGGTCGCGGGGATCCGGATGCCGTTGTCGAGCCGTTCGAGCACGAACTGGATGTGATCGATGACGGCCATCGTGAAGAACCGGTCGAGGTGGTGGCCGAGACGGCGCTCGGCCTCGTCGACGGCGCGAGTGACGGCTTCGACGACCGGATAGGGAACGTCGGTCAGCAGCTGCCGCTCGCGGTCACCGGCATCCCCCGCATCGAGGATGAAGGTCTTCTCGACCTTGTCGGGGTCGAGGGTGTCGGAGGGCTTCAGCTGGAATCCGAGTCCGCGCCCCATGAGCACGCGCTCGCGGCCGTGCTCGTCGAGGGTGATGACGACGTTGTTGTTCAGCACCTTGTGCACGACGGTGCCGCGCGGGGGCGGAGCGACGTCGTCGAGGTTCATGGCTGAAGTCTAGGGCGGGAGGGGTCGGGGGCCGCCGGGCACGGCGAATGCCGGCGGCCAGCCTTCGCGCAGCCGGCGCCGGTACCCTGGATCATATGACCGATTCTGATCCCGTGCGCGAGACCGCGTCGTCCGTGCGCGAGACCGCGTCGCGCGTGCGCTCCACCAAGCCGCGCCAGGTGCGCCCCGCGACCGAGGGGTGGTCGCAGCAGAAGGACGAGTCCGGTCGCCCCCTCCTCCAGTTCGCGAGCCCGAAGCGCGGCAAGCCGCCCGTCCACCTCGCCGACCTCACCCCCGAGCAGCGCGTCGAGAAGGTCAAGGAGCTCGGCATGCCGGGCTTCCGGGCCAAGCAGCTCGAGAAGCACTACTTCCGTCACTTCACCTCGGATGCCGCGGAGATGACCGACCTGCCCGCCGCGGGGCGCGACGAGCTCGTCGCGGGTCTGCTGCCGCCGCTGCTGACCGAGGTGCGCCGACTCGAGACCGACCGCGGCGACACGATCAAGTTCCTGTGGAAGCTCCACGACGGCGCCCTCGTCGAGTCGGTGCTGATGCGCTACACCGGCCGCATCACGCTGTGCGTGTCGAGCCAGGCCGGATGCGGCATGAACTGCCCGTTCTGTGCGACGGGCCAGGCGGGCCTGACCCGCAACATGTCGGCCGCCGAGATCATCGAGCAGGTGGTCCGGGCGAACCGTCTCATCGCGGACGGAGGCCTCGGCGATCCCCGCAAGGTCGGGCACGAGGGCGAGCGCGTCACGAACATCGTCTTCATGGGCATGGGCGAGCCGCTGGCGAACTACGCCCGCGTCATGCAGGCGGTGCGCACGATGGTCGACAAGGATCACGGCATCGGCATGAGCGCCCGCGGCATCACGGTGTCGACGGTGGGCCTCGTGCCCGCGATCCAGAAGCTGACGAAGGAGGACATCCCCGTCACTTTCGCTCTCTCGCTGCACGCCCCCGACGACCAGCTGCGCGACGAGCTCATCCCCGTCAACTCACGCTGGAAGGTCGACGAGGCGCTCGACGCCGCGAAGGCCTACTTCGATGAGACGGGCCGGCGGGTGTCGATCGAGTACGCCCTCATCAAGGACATGAACGACCACGCGTGGCGCGCCGACCTCCTCGCCGAGAAGCTCAACGCCCGCGGTCGGGGGTGGGTGCACGTGAACCCGATCCCGTTGAACCCCACGCCCGGCTCGATCTGGACCTCGTCCGAGCCCGAGGTGCAGGACGAGTTCGTGCGACGGCTCAACGAGGCCGGCATACCGACGACTCTCCGCGACACGCGCGGCAAGGAGATCGACGGCGCATGCGGTCAGCTCGTGGCGACCGAGGACGACCAGCGCGCGGCCGACACCGTTCCTGCGGGTTGAGGTCATAAGACGCAACTCCGGCCCGTCCGGACCCACCGGGAGGTAGCGTTTTCCCATGGTTGAGTATCGCTACCTCGGCAACAGTGGATTCAAGGTCTCGGAGATCACGTACGGCAACTGGGTGACGCATGCGTCGCAGGTGGAGAACGACGCGGCCATCGCGACCGTCCACAAGGCGCTGGACCTCGGCATCACCTCGTTCGACACCGCGGACGCTTACGCGAACACGGCAGCGGAGGTCGTCCTCGGCGATGCGCTGAAGGGCCAGCCCCGCGA
Source organism: Microbacterium sp. AISO3 (assembly GCF_002204305.1). Lineage (NCBI taxonomy): Bacteria > Bacillati > Actinomycetota > Actinomycetes > Micrococcales > Microbacteriaceae > Microbacterium > Microbacterium sp. AISO3. The sequence continues at coordinate 143,278 of NZ_NHRF01000007.1, forward strand.
GACGCTCGAGATCTTCACCAAGGTGTACTGGCCGACCGGCCGCAAGGGCCCGAACGATCAGGGGCTTTCGCGCAAGCACATCTTCGACAGCATCAACGGATCGCTCCGCCGTCTCGGCGTCGACTACGTCGACCTCTACCAGGCGCACCGGTACGACTACGAGACGCCGCTGGAAGAGACGATGCAGGCCTTCGCCGACATCGTCCGCCAGGGCAAGGCGCTCTACATCGGCGTCAGCGAGTGGACCGCCGAGCAGCTGCGCGAGGGGCACGCCCTGGCGAAGCAGCTCGGTTTCCAGCTCGTGTCGAACCAGCCGCAGTACTCGGCGCTGTGGCGCGTCATCGAGGGCAAGGTCATCCCCACCTCGCAGGAGCTCGGCATCTCGCAGATCGTCTGGTCGCCGCTCGCGCAGGGCGTCCTGACCGGCAAGTACCAGCCCGGTCAGCCCGTGCCCGAGGGGTCGCGCGCGACCGACGAGAAGAGCGGCGCGAACTTCATCAAGCGCTTCTTGAACGACGAGGTGCTCACGGCCGTCCAAAAGCTGAAGCCGATCGCCGACGAGGCGGGCCTCACCGTCGCGCAGCTCTCGCTCGCGTGGGTGCTCCACAACGAGAACATCGCGGCGGCGCTCGTCGGCGCCTCGCGCCCGGAGCAGCTCGAGGACACCGTCAAGGCCTCGGGCCTCAAGCTCGAGCAGTCGGCGTACGACGCGATCAACGACGCCCTCGCCGGCGTCGCGGTGACCGACCCGGCCGAGACCGACAACGTCTCGCCGAAGACGCGCCCGGCCTGATCCGGGCTGATCGTGGTCACGACGAGCGCCGGCATCCTGCCCTACCGCATTGCTGCGGACGGCACGGTGTCGGCGCTCGTCGCACACATGGGCGGGCCGTTCTGGTCGGCCAAGGATGCCGGAGCCTGGTCGATCGTCAAGGGCGAGTACGACCCCGACCGCGAGGCGGCGCTGGACGCGGCCCGCCGCGAGTTCCGCGAAGAGCTCGGGCTCGAACCGCCCGAGGGCGAGTACGCCGAGCTGGGCACCTTCTCGTACTCGTCGGGCAAGCGCATCACGGTGTTCGTCGTCGACGGCGCCGATCTCGACGTCTCGGGTGCGGTTTTCGGGGAGTTCGAGATGGAGTGGCCGCCGCGGTCAGGGCGTACGGCATCCTTTCCGGAGGTCGACCGCGTCGAGTGGGTCGACCTCGGCCGCGCCCGCGAGCTGCTCGTGAAGGGTCAGCGACCGGCCCTCGACCGGCTCGACCAACTCCTGGATGGGGAGAACTCCCCATCGCCGTGACCGCCCGAGTGTTCCTATGCTGTTCCACGACAACCTGGGGGGACCGCAATGGCCGACGGCGTAGACATTCCGCTCGACTCGATGCAAGCGCTCAGCGATGCGCTGAGCGACATCATCGCCGAGTTCGAGGACGCCGGCTCGCGCACCGGTGACCTGGTGGGTGCGATCGGCAACCCCCAGGGCGACAGTCGTCTCGCCCGTGCCGCCGAGGACTTCGAGTCCGAGTGGGACGACAAGCGCGAGACCCAGCGTCGCAACCTCGAAGAGATGAAGAAGCGCCTCGACGACGCCCGCGAGGGCTGGGAGCAGGCCGATCTGGAACTCGCGCAGAGCATGGAGTCCGCCGAATGACCGAGAACTCGTTCATCTACTCCCGCGAGGAGATGCCCTCGACGCCGGGTCGTCGGCGGGTGCGCAAGATCGAGGGTGATCCCGGTGCGATCAGCGCACGGGCTGCCGACATCGAGTCGCTCGGCGACAAGATGGCTCGTGCGGCGGCGACCCTTGAGCGGTTCGCCGACGGCACCGTGGGCCGTGGCGAGTCGTTCGAGGCGGTCCGCGAGCAGGCGAAGGAGGTCTACGAAGACCTGCAGACGGCGGCTCGCCGGTACCGCCCCAGTGGCACCGCGCTGGCGGCGTATGCGACCGCGCTCAGCACCGTCCAGGCCGACAGCGACTGGCGGGTCGACGGAGCGAACCGGACGTGGCCCGAGGTCAACGAGGCATCGCGCGCCCTGAGCGGTGCGGAGTCCGACCAGCACGAGTTCGACACCCAGGAACGTCTGCATCCCGACGTCGAGCAGACCGGCACGCGGCCCAGCACCGCCGGCGCGCAGGCAGCGTTCGATGCCGCGGTGTCGTCGTGGGAGGCCTACTGGGGAACCTACGACGCGCCTGTCGAGACATGGGAGTCGGCCTACGACACGGCCGTCAACAGCCTCGAGCGCACGAACGCCGACGGCGTGTCCGACAGCTTCTGGGACAACTCGATGCCGTTCGTCGAGGCCATGCTCGACGTTCTGCTCGTCGTCGGCGTGATCTTGCTCGTGGTCGCTTTCCTCGTGACCGGCCCACTTGCATTGCTTGCCGGTGTGCTGGCCGCAGTGGCTGGAGTGCTGAGCCTTCTCGGCGAGATCGCCAAGCTGAACGCCGGGCGCGGTGACTGGCAGAGCGTCGCACTCGCCGCCGTCGGCATCATCCCCTTCGGCAAGCTCGCCAAGCTGGGGGACCTCGCTCAATTCGCGGGGGCAGGCGCCCGGTTCCCGCGGCTCAGCGGTGCATTTCGTCTCGGCGGGAGCGAGTTCGCCGACCTCCATACGTCACTGAACCAGTTCCTCACCAGACGCATCCCCGATCTATTCACCGTGCACGGCCTGAACTCGCAGAATCTCATGCGGGTCGTGAACATGCCCGCCTACCTCGCGCAGGGCAATCGCTGGGTCGGCGGGTGGAGGGCTGGGTGGAACGCCCTCGCTGGCAACCCGACAAACCTGCCGGAGGCTCTCGGCGGCTCTATCGACGTGATGCTCGACGTCATCGGGATCGCCAAGGATGGTAGCGAACGTCTCACCTCGCTCGCGCGATAAGCTCGGCAGCTGTACCGCGTTCGGTCGTCCGCCGGGGGAGGCTGACATGTCATCGCATGTTTCCGAGATAGTCCTGCGCGCTGACCCCGCGATCTGGAGTCCCGTGCCCCACGCTCACGCGGAGGTAAACAATTGGATCGCCGCCCGGGTGGCCAGCGCCCCGGCAGATACTGCTAGACATGTCGAGGACGCCGCCCGGCTTGCGCTCTATGCAACGCTCGGCAGCGAGCTCAGCCTCGCGCTGCTGCTCACCGTGCCATCGTCGGGGATCTACGGAATGCTGGGGGTGCTCGGGGTCGCCGGTGCCCCCGCGCCCTCGAATGCGGAGGAAGCGCGCGATGTCGCCGAAGCGCTGCTCCCTTCGCCTTGGGGCGCGGAGATGTTAGCGGTGGATCTCGGCACCGCCCGTGGGTGGCGTGCGACCGTGCTGGACCCGGTTCAGCGCGACGACGATGGCGTCGCCCTGCCGCAGACCGTGTCGACGGCATACGTCTTGGACGTCGATGGTCGCTGTGTCGTCGCTGCACTCTCGCCGCTCGCACCCCCTGCGGCGGCTGCGGCTCAGGTGCTGGCGCAGCGCGCGCTCTCGACTATCGACGTATCCGAAAGGTCTGAGGTATGACAGATACGCAGCTGATGGCGCAGCTCGCCGCCGTGCGCGCGGAGATCGCGCCGGCACTGCCCCGGAACGTGGAACCGCACATCGTCGAACTCGCGGCTTTCAGCGCCGTTGGCGAGCGCGAGCTCGCGCTAAGAGTGTGGCACGAAGCTCGCGAGGCGGCGGAGGAGGCTCGTCGCGCGATGCGACGTCGTCTGCGCGAACGGCACGGCGCGAGACACCCGGGCGGGTGGCCGCTCACGGTGCTGTTCGTCGGTGCGCTGTGCGCGGCGGTGGCGGCCGCCCTCGCCAGCGGCGTCCGGTTCGACCCGGAAGACACGGCGACCGTCACCGTCGTGCTCGCAGGTGTCGCGGCCGCGACCTGCGTCGTCGTCATGGTCGCGGCCCGCGGGCGCGCCCTCAACCGCGCAGTCATCCGCATACATGGTGTTGTCACAGTCGGCCTCCTCGCAACAGCGGCTTTCGCGATGAGCCGGGACTCCGGTCCGCTGACGCCGGCTGTGCTCATCGCTGCTTTCGTCGGGGTCGTTGGATTCGTCATCGTGCTCGTTGCCCGGGCGCGCAACGCCGCAGACACCGAGGCTGTCGACACCGCGGCGAACGTTGGGCTTGCCGAGACGCTGCCCGAGGTGGAGGCGGTATCGCTGCGGCTGCGCTCCGAGGTCTCGGCCGCCCTGCCGCCCGAGCGTGCACGCCGAATCGTGGAGCTGCGGACCGCGACGCTCGAGGGGCTCTCGGCGCAAGGCATCTTGATCGAGCCCGTCGATTCCCGGACTCCCGCGGGCGGAGTGATCATCGATGCCATGCTCGCCGCCTGGGTTCCGGACGTCATGAATGACGAGATCTGACTGCGCTGACGTGAACGCGGTGTCGGACGAGCAGGTCGAGACGCTGGTCGCGCGCGCCAAGCCCCGCGTCGAGTCGGCCATGGCCCTCCCGCAGTTCACACCCGGCATGGCCGAGGTCAACGTGTTCGATGTCGCCGGCCAACGGGCCGTGGCCGATTGCGCGTCGGACGCGGTTCGCGACCTCGGCTCCGAAGCGGTGCGGCGGGCCAAGAGCGGACTCGTCCGCGATTTCGGCGCGCGTAATCCCGAGCGCGGCTGGATCGGTTTCGCGATGTTCCTCTCCGTCGTGGCGAGCGTGCTGGCGGCCGCCTTCGCGTCGGGCATCCGGTCCGATCCGGCTGACGTGGCGATCGTGGCCACCATCCTCGCCGTGGTCGGCGCCCTCGCGAACGCGATCTCACTCGCGGCCTCGAGGCTGCGACCGCTGAACCGGTTCGTCCTGCGCATGCAGCTCGTGACCTGCGTCGCCCTGGCGGCCGCGGTGGCGCTGAGCTTCTCCCATGGGCTCGTCTGGCCGGCTACGGCGCAACTCGTGTGCCTGATCGTCACGGTCATCGTGGGCCTCGTCATCGTCGCCGTGCGCCGGCGCGACGCCGAGGCGACCGAAGAGATCGACCTCTGCGTCGAGCGCGCCTATCTGAGCGCCATCGACGAGGTGGAGGCGGGGGCGCGCGAAGCGCAGCAACGGCTGAATGCCGAACTCGATCCAGGCGCCGCTGCGGTGATCCTGCGCGTCCGCACGGTGCTGTTCGCCGACCTCGGCAAACGGAATGCCGCTCTCGCCGCGTTCGACCCGTCCGCACCGGTCGGTTCGGCGCTCATCGCCGCGAAGACCGACCCGGATCGCTGGCTTCCGGCTGCGCTCGCCAAGACGCGGAAGCGGCCGGCCCGCTAGTCCTCACCGGTGCCCGCCACGGTGCGACGCACCCGGGCGGGTGGCCGCTCGCCGTGCTGTTCGTGGGAGCGCTGTGCGCGGCCGTGGCCGCCGCTCTCGGCCGCGGTGCGCGCTTCGAACCCGACGACATGGCGACGGCGACCGTCGGGCTTCTCGTGGCGGCCGGCTTCACGATGAGCCGGGATGCCGGACACTCGACGCCGGTGGTGATCGTCGCGGCTGTCGTCGGGGTCGTCGGGTTCGTCGTCGCGCTCGGGCCCGCGCGTGCGCGCCGCATCGTCGAGCTGCGTACGGCGACGCTCGCTGCACTCGCCGCGGAGGGCATCGCGCTCGAGCCCATCGATCCGCACGTGCCGGCCGGCGGCGTGATCATCGACGCTCTGCTGGCCTCGTGGATCCCCGAGGTGGTGCGCGATGCGATCTGACACAGCCGGCTCGATAGGCTGGCACCCCCGACGGAAGGAAACCCCATGTCGCTGCGCGCGGAGCTGATCGGTGAGACCGTGAGCGAGCCGTCGTTCGCGGTGCTCCTGCCCACCGGCTGGGAGGCTCACACGCCCGACTTCGCATCGGTGGATGAGCGTGTCGACGCTGCCGTCGCGGCGCTCCCGGTCGCTTCCCGAGGTGCGGTGCTGGCGGCGCTGCGCGAGACGGTGGCTTCGGCCCGTGCCGAGGCGACGCGTGCCGACATCATCCGGGTCTTCTCGCCGTCGCAGGCCGGCGAGGACGACGCGATCCCGGTCTCGCTCGTCGCCTCGTGGCTCATCGCACCCGCGGGTGCAACGGCATCCGATCTGGGGGCGACGATGGTGCAGCGCTACCGGGCACGGCCGCTCGACGAGCGCGGGACGATCCTGAAGTGGTCTGCGGCGAAGACCTCCACGATCGAGGGTGCGGAGGTGCGCACTGCAGGTCACGGCTATCTCATCCGCGTGCCCGACGAGCAGAAGCGAGCGCTCGTCTTCCGATCGACGATCCTCCAGCGTGTGGACGGCACCGAGATCCCCGACGACGGCATCGATGCGATGGAGCTCGTCTGCGACGCGATCGTTGCGAGCGTGCGCTGGAGGAAGCGCGCCTGACGGTGACGGACGAAGAGTCGATCAGAGTCGCATCCGAAGCCGCGCGTCGCAACGTACGCGGAAGCCTCGGTTCGCGGTCATTCCACCCGCGCGACGCGGAGATGCTGGTATTCGACGCCGCCGGTCAGCGGGCGCACGCTGTGGAGATCTGGCACGCCGCTCGCGCGATCGGCGAGGAAGGCAACAAGTCGGCCCGCGCCGAGCTGCGCCGCCGCTACGGCGGTCGGGCGCCGGGCGTCGGGTGGAACGGGTGGGTGCTGGTGTTGGCTGCGATCTGCGCCGCCCTGGCGCTCGTCATGTCTACGGGCTTCCGTGTTCCCGCGGAGAACCTGGAGGGGGTCGTCGTCGCGTTGAGTGTCGCCGCTACCGTCCTGATTGCGATGACACTCGTCGGCGCGGCAGCGCTCACGCTCGGTCGCGGCGCCGCCATCGTCGCGTCGGCGGCGCTCGTCGCTCTGGCCGCGCTGGCCACGGTGCAGGACCGAGCGGCCGACCTCCAGCGGCAGACCGCCGACCGGCTGGGCCCTGAGCTTGCGGCCGCGATCGTGCGGATCCGCACTGCGGCGTCCGCCGAGGCGCCCGTCTCGCCCCACGGTCTCGATCTGGCGCGCTACGACGATGCGGTTCCCGCCGGTGGCGTGATCATCAGCGACTTCGCGGACCCCCGGGTCTGGCTGCCCCGCGCCCTCGCCGACAAGCTGTGACTCAGGGTCAGCGCTTCTTCTTCGGCGCCTCCGAGACGTCCAGCTTCTCGTGCAGCCCGCCGAGCGATGACCAGGCACTGGCGGTGCCCTTCGCAGCGTGCTCGGCGCCGCGCACGGCTCGCTCGTCGGCCCACTCGTTCAGGACGTGGCCGCGGTGTCCCCGGACGTGCTCGAGGATGACGTCGGGCAGGCCGCGCGCACGGCGGGCGTCGCGGGCGGCGATGAGCTGCTCGAGGATGTCGCGGTTCTTCGTCGGCGCGCCGGTCGAGGTCTTCCAGCCACGGCGGCGATGGCCGTCCATCCACGATGCGTACGTGTCGATCGCGTACTTGGAGTCGGCCTGAACGACGAGCTCGCGGACGTCGGGGTGGTCCTCGATCGCCTTGAGCAGACCGAGGAGCTCGCCGATGTTGTTCGTGCCCTGCGGGATCGCTCCGGCGGCCCAATGGCCGTCCTCGCCGACCCAGGCCCAGCCGGTCGGTCCGGGATTGCCCTTGCAGGCGCCGTCGGTGGCCACGGTGTATCGGTCGGAACTCACTCGGGCAAGGGTACCCGGGGCCCGGCTTGATGCGATTTCTGTATACGTTCACGTTGGATTCCGGTGATTTGGGCCCGTTTGCGTGCTCTTGTGTATACAATCGCCGCATGGCGGCCGAGGGTGGAGCACGAGCGGGAGAGCGCGCGTACGCCGCTCTGCTGACCGAGATCCAGAACGGCGACCTCGCGCCCGGCGCGGTGCTCGGCGAGGTGGAGCAGGCGACCCGGCTGGGCGTCAGCCGCACGCCGCTGCGCGAGGCCCTGCGGCGGCTCGCGGCCGACGGCCTCGTGCGTCAGGCCTCGCCGCGGGTGACGGTCGTCGCCGACATCGATCGCGACGACATCCGATCGCTCTTCGAGGTGCGGCGTGCGCTGGAAGAGACCGCCGCACGGCTCGCGGCACCCCGGGGCGACGCCGCGCTGTTCGCCGAACTCGCCGCGGCGTTCGAGCGCACGGCGCAGCCTGAGGCGCCAGCCGCGGGCGACCCGGACGCGTACTACGCGCTCATCGCACGCTTCGACGCCGCCCTCGACGACGCGGCCGGCAATGCCTACCTGACGTCGGCGCTGACGAAGGTTCGCGCTCACCTCGTGCGGGTCCGGCGCCTCGCGCGCGACAACCCCGCGCGGCTCGCCGCGTCGATCGGGGAGCACCGGCTCATCGCGAGCGCGATCGCCGCCCGCGACGCCGACCTCGCGGCCCACGCGACCCATGTCCACCTGCACAACGCCCTGACCAGCATCCTCGACTCCCTGGAGGCATCCGCATGACCGTCAGCCATCACGTCCGCGTCCACCGCAGCGACGAGGAGCTCGCACGCGAGGACCAGCTCGCCTGGAAGATCGCGGAGGTCGCCGTCGACCCCGTCGAGGTCGAGCCCGAGGTCGTCGACATGATCGTGAACCGCATCATCGACAACGCCGCCGTGGCAGCGGCATCGCTCACCCGGGCGCCCGTCAGCTCGGCCCGCGCGCAGGCGCTCGACCACCCGGTCTCGCGGGGCGGCGCGGGGGCGAGCGTGTTCGGCGTGACCGACCGCACGAGCCCCGAGTGGGCCGCGTGGGGGAACGGCGTCGCGGTGCGCGAGCTCGATTACCACGACACCTTCCTCGCCGCCGACTACTCGCACCCCGGCGACAACATCCCGCCGATCCTCGCGGTCGCTCAGCACGTCGGTGCCGACGGCGCGGCGCTCGTGCGGGGCCTCGCGACCGGGTACGAGATCCAGATCGACCTCGTGCGGGCCATCTGCCTGCACAAGCACAAGATCGACCACGTCGCCCACCTCGGGCCTTCGGCCGCCGCCGGCATCGGCACGCTGCTCGGGCTCGACACCCCGACGATCTACCAGGCGGTCGGCCAGGCGCTGCACACGACGACGGCGACCCGCCAGTCGCGCAAGGGCGAGATCTCGACCTGGAAGGCGCACGCGCCCGCGTTCGCCGGCAAGCTCGCGGTCGAGGCCGTCGACCGCGCGATGCGCGGCGAGACGAGCCCGAACCCGATCTACGAGGGCGAGGACGGCGTCATCGCGTGGCTGCTCGACGGACCGGACGCCGCCTACACCGTGCCGCTGCCGGCGCCGGGGGAGGCCAAGCGCGGCATCCTCGACTCGTACACGAAGGAGCACTCGGCCGAGTACCAGGCGCAGGCGTGGATCGACCTCGCCCGCAAGCTCCACGGCGAGCACCCCGAGCTGCGCGACCCGGCGAACGTCGAGAGCATCGTCCTGCACACGAGCCACCACACGCACTACGTCATCGGCTCGGGCGCGAACGACCCGCAGAAGTACGACCCGACCGCGTCGCGCGAGACGCTCGACCACTCCATCCCGTACATCTTCGCGGTCGCGCTGCAGGACGGCGGGTGGCACCACGTCGACTCGTATACGCCCGAGCGCGCGGCCCGCCCCGACACGATCGCCCTGTGGCGGCGGATCACGACGGCCGAGGATGCCGAGTGGACCCGGCGCTACCACTCGGAGGATCCGGCCGAGAAGGCCTTCGGCGGGCGCGTCGAGATCCGGATGGCCGACGGCTCGACGATCATCGACGAGATCGCCGTCGCCGACGCCCACCCGCTCGGGGCCCGGCCGTTCGCCCGCGAGGACTACATCCGCAAGTTCCGGATCCTCGCCGAGCCCGTCCTCGAACCGGCCGAGATCGAGCGCTTCCTCGACCTCGCCCAGCGCCTGCCCGAGCTCACAGCTGACGAGGTGCGCGAACTGAACATCGTCGCGCGCGAGGGAGTCATCGCGTCGGCACCGAACCCGCGGGGGCTGTTCTGATGCTGTATTCGCAGACCACGGCGGCCGACAAGCGCCGCGTGCTGCGGGAACGACTCGCGAGCGGTGAGACGCTGCGCTTCCCGGGAGCATTCAACCCGCTCTCGGCCCGGCTCATCGAGCAGCACGGCTTCGACGGCGTGTACGTCTCGGGCGCGGTCATCGCGGCAGACCTCGGGCTCCCCGACGTCGGTCTCACCACGCTCAGCGAGGTCGCCGGACGCGGACAGCAGATCGCGCGGATGACCGAGCTTCCGGCGATCATCGACGCCGACACGGGGTTCGGCGAGCCGATGAACGTCGCCCGTACGATTCAGACGCTCGAGGATGCCGGGCTCGCGGGATGCCACATCGAGGACCAGGTCAACCCCAAGCGATGCGGGCATCTCGACGGGAAGAGCGTCGTCGACGAGAACACGGCGGTGGGCCGCATCCGGGCTGCCGTCGATGCCCGGCGCGACGCGAACTTCCTCATCATGGCGCGCACCGACGTGCGGGCGATCGAGGGGATGGATGCCGCGGTCGACCGCGCCCGCGCGCTCGTCGACGCCGGGGCCGACGCGATCTTCCCCGAGGCGATGCGCGACCTCGCGGAGTTCGAGGCGATGGCGTCGGCCGTCGACGTGCCGATCCTGGCGAATATGACCGAGTTCGGGAAGTCGGAGCTGTTCACGGTGGACCAGCTGCGCGACGCGGGCGTGCGGATCGTCATCTGGCCGGTCTCGCTGCTGCGCATCGCGATGGGTGCGGCGGGCCGCGCGCTCGACGAGCTCACGACGGCCGGGAACCTGACCGCGAAGCTCGGCGAGATGCAGCACCGCGCCGACCTGTACGACCTCGTCGACTACGAGGGCTACACGCGATTCGACTCGTCGGTCTTCGACTTCACCCTGTCCACTCGCCAGAATGAGTCGATCGACCGGGGCTGAGACCCGCAGATTCTGGCTACTCGACGGAGAGGGAACAGAACATGACCGAGCAAGAAATCCGCAAGGGGCTCGTGGGGGTCGTCGCCGATGTGACGGCGATCTCGAAGGTGAATCCGGAGACGAACTCGCTGCTCTACCGGGGCTACCCGGTGCAGGAGCTCGCGGCGACCCAGCCGGTCGATGCCGTGGCGCATCTGCTGTGGCACGGCGAGCTGCCGACCGGCGACCAGCTCGCCGAGCAGCGCCGACGGGCTCGGCCGCACCGTGCGCTGCCGCCGGAGCTGCGTGAGGCGATCGACCGGATGCCGGTGGACGCGCACCCGATGGACGAGGTGCGGACCGCCGTGAGCGTTCTCGGCGCTCTCGACACCGCCGGCGCGGCATCCGTTCTCGAGGCGGTGGGGACGCCCGAGCGCAACCGCGAGCGAAGCCTGCGCCTGTTCGCGGTGCTGCCCGCGGTCGTCGCCTACGGGCAGCGTCGCCGTCGGGGGCTCGAGATCGTCGAGCCGCGCGACGATCTCGACGACGCGGCGAACTTCCTGTGGATGACTTTCGGTGAGGAGCCCGATCCGGTCGTGGTCGACGCGTTCAACCGGTCGCTGATCCTCTATGCCGAGCACTCGTTCAACGCCTCGACCTTCACGGCGCGGGTCATCGCGTCGACGCTCAGCGACCTGTACTCCGCGGTGGTGGGCGGGATCGGGGCGCTGAAGGGGCCGCTGCACGGCGGCGCCAACGAGGCCGTGATGCACGTCTTCGACGAGATCGGGGATGCCGCCGCCGTCGAGGCCTGGCTCGACCGGGCGCTCGCCGAGAAGCGCAAGATCATGGGGTTCGGTCACCGCGTCTACAAGCGCGGCGATTCGCGGGTGCCGACGATGAAAGCGGCGCTGGACGCGCTGGTCGCCCACTACGACCGCCCGGATGTCGCGGAGCTCTACGACGCCCTCGAGCGCGAGTTCACCGGCCGCAAGGGCATCTACCCGAACCTCGACTACCCGTCGGGGCCGGCGTACAACCTCATGGGGTTCGACACCGTCACCTTCACGCCGCTGTTCGTCGCGGCCCGCGTGGTCGGCTGGACGGCGCACATCATGGAGCAGTACGCCGCCAACGCGCTCATCCGCCCGCTGTCGGCGTACGACGGCCCCGCCGAGCGGCACGTCGACGGATACGTCGCGGACGAGGCCGAGGTCGAGGCAGCAGAGCGCCCCGAGGAAGCCGCCGGCTGACGACTTCCTCGGGGCTGGCCCGGGCCGATTCGGGCTGGTCAGGCGGCTCGGCGGCGACGCGCGGCGACCAGCAGGCCACCGAGCGCGAGGGCGAGGACGCCCGCCACCGCGAACCCGATCGGGGCGGTCCCGCCGGTGACGGCGATCGTGCCCGCAGGCGCGGCGGCCGTCACCGTGACGCCGACCTCGATCGGCGCGAGCGAGCCCGACGTCACGACGAGGCGGTGCGCGCCGACCTCGAAGTCCCGCGGGATCGCGATCGAGAACGCCGTGCGGCCGGAGGCGTCGGCTGCGGGGATGCCGCTGACGACGATCGGCTCGCTGAACAGCGTCGCGGCGACCCGCTGCCCCGGCTCGAGGCCCGTCACCGTCACGGCGAGCGTGCCGCCCTGCGCGACGGTGCCGCTGCCGAGCTCGACGGTCGCCCACGGCTGTGCGGGCTCGGTGGGCTCGCCGGGCTCGCCGGGCTCGCCGTCACCGGGCGCGCCGGGCCCGGGGAAGCCCGGCTGCTCGGCCGGCGGCTGCTCGCCGGCGAGGTAGGCGCGGTTCGCCGGTGCGGGTGAGACCGGGCCGACGGCGGCGAAGAACTCCACGGTCGCCTGCAGGTCGACCTGGCCCGAATCCGCCGTGCCGGTGCCCGTCGCGAAGGTGCCGAAGTTGTCGCCGCCGCCCGCGAGGAACGAGTTGGTGACGGCGCGGATCTTCGTGGTGGTGTCGTCGAGCGCGAGCTGCTCACCGTTCAGCTGCATCGAGCGGATGTGCGAGCCACGCGTCGCCTCGGGGTCGTATTCGAACGTGAAGCCCTTCGACACGCCCATCGCGAGCTTGGGGCGCGACGCTCCTGCCGGCTGCCACTGCTCCTCGAGCACCTGCTTGATCTGTGCCGGGGTGAGCTCGAGCGTGACCAGGGTGTTCGCGAACGGCTGGACGTTGGCGACCTCCCGGTACGACACGGCGCCGTTGTCGTCGCCGAGCATCAGGTCGGCGCGCAGGCCGCCCGGGTTCATGAACGCCACCTCGGCGTCGCGCCCGCCGTAGGCGGGGTTCTGCGACGTGGCCCACAGGTAGACGTCGGCGACGGTGTTGCCGAGCGTCGAGTGCACGCCGCGGTCCTCCGAGCCCGACGCGGTCTTGCCGCGCAGGATGTCGGCGGTGATCGAGCCGACCTGCACGCGGCCCTTCTCGTCCGCGATGCGCACCGCGTTCGCGACGACCTGGGCCGTCTCGGTGTCGGGGTAGGCGATGTACTGGCCGACGGTCGTGTCGTACAGCGACACGGTACCGGGGGTGATCGACGCGAGGTCGCCGGCATCCGTGAGCTCGATGTCGAGCGAGCCCAGCGTCGTGCCGTACTGGTGAGCCTGGATCACCGGGCGGCCGCCGATCTCGCACGCGTACCTCTGGTGCGTGTGAGCGGAGACGATCGCGTCGATGTCGTCGGACGCGCCGCGGACGAGGTCGCCGAAGTCGCCGGTCTCGGTCGCGATCGCGGCGCAGTCCGAGCCGGCGGATCCCTCGTGAGCGAGAAGAACCACGACATCGGCGCCGTCGTCGACCGCCGCGGACGCGGCATCGTTGGCCGATGCGACCTGGTCGCGGAACTCGATGCCCGCGATGCCCTGCGGGCTCACCATGCCCGCGGTCTGCTCGGTCACGGTGCCGACGAAGGCGACCTTCGTGCCGTCGACCTCCCTGATCGTGTAGGGCTTGAGGGCGTGCTCATCGGTGCCCTTCACGAAGACGTTCGCGCCGAGTGCGAGGTCGCTGAACGCGTCGGCATCCGCGTCGCCCTCGTAGCGGGGGATGACGCGGTCGATGAGGTCGGCGAACCCGCGGTCGAACTCGTGATTGCCCACCGCGCTCGCGTCGAGTCCCGCGGTGCGCAGGGCGTCGATCGTCGGGCTATCGGCGTCGATGAACGATTCGAACGCCGATGCGCCGATGTTGTCGCCCGCCGAGACGAACAGCGTGTTCGGGTTCTGCCGACGGAACGACTCCACGGCCCCCGCCAGCACCGCGGCGCCCGCCACGCCGTTCGACTCCGGCACGAGACGGCCGTGGAAGTCGTTGATCGTCAGGATGCGGATGTCGGGCTGCGTCACCGGCGCGCCGCCGACGAGCTGCTCGATGCCGTAGACCGTCGTGCTGCCCGACACCTCGTTGCCGACGACGAGGAGAGCCTGTCCCGAGGGTGAGCGGTGCGCCGGGATGAACTGGATGCCCTCCGGGCCGAGGTCGCCCGCAGCCGGCGCGTCGGCGGCGGCGCTGAAGTCGCGGTTGTTGACGTACGTGACGTAAGCCGGTGCCTTCGGGTCCGTGATGTCGTAGACGATGACGCCGCCGACGCGCTCGAAGCCGATGAAGGCGTACGTGCGGCCGCCGACCGTGCCGATCGACAGGTTCTCGGGCTCGGGGCCCTTGTCATCGCTGCGTCCCTCGAGGTTGGCCTCGGTGTGGTTCGAGTTGACGTACTCGGGCACGACGCGCGCGAGGATCTGCTCGAACTGATCGCCGGAGTCGAACACCAGCGAGCCGTCGGTGCCCCAGATCGAGAACGAGCGCCCGCCGAAGGAGAACAGCTCGTCGTAGCAGCTGCCGTCCGCGCGCAGACCGTCCTCGATCGTGACGTTCAGACGTCCGAGGGCTGCATCGCCGAGCTGCGCCGCGAGGGGGGAATCGGCGCAGACGGCCGGGAGCCCCTTCTTGCCGAGGTCCTTCACACGGACGGCCTCCGCGTAGTCGCCCCACTCGCGGGCGTCACCCTCGTTGGCGGTGACGAGGTAGGTCGTGGCCTTGCCGCCCGCCGTGGCCGAGTACGACTGGATGCCGTCGGGCATGTAGACGCCCTTCAGGCCGGCGTAGGTGGCGATGTTGATCGCGCCGTCCTTATCGCTCGCGTCGAGCCCGTTGCCGGTCGCGCCGTGATCCTTGAACCCGAGCGGGACGACCTTGGTGACCTCGGCCTTGGCGAGGTCGACGACGGCGATCGCGTTCGCCTCCTGGAGCGCCGCGTAAGCGGTCGTGCCGTCGACGGTGATGTACTCGGGCTCGAGGTTGCGGCTGACACGGTTGGCGTCGAGGGGCTTGTCTCCCTGGTCCGGTGCCGCGACGTCCGGTCCGAACACGCGCACGCCGGCCGGAAGCGTCTTCGAGCCGCCGGGCTCGAACGCGCCGAAGCCCGCGGTGCGCACGGCCGCCTGCGCGGGAGCCGAGACGGTCTTGGGAAGCGCGACGACACCGACGGATCCTTCCGGGTCGACCGAGAAGTCGCCGGCGGGCTCGCCCTCGTTCGCGACGACCGCGTACGCGCCGTCCTTCGAGATCGTGACCATATCAGGCAGGGCGCCGACGGTGACCGAGCCGAGGCGAGCGGATGCCGCGTCGCCGGCGTTCGCGTCGAAGAAGACCAGTGACCCGTTCGCGGTCTTGTCCTCGGCCTCGAAGGCCACGACGCCGAGACCGTCGTCGCGGATCGCGAGGGAGTTCGCCGTGCCGGCATCGGCGATGGTGAACAGCTCGACCGGCGTGGTCGGGTCGTTGTTGTCGAGCACCGTCACCGAGCCGGCCTGCGCGTTGACGACGTAGAGGCGGTCGCGGTACGACTGCACGATCTCGGCGGCCGACTCGTCGAAGACGCCGGTCTCGTGCGTGCCGATCGGCGTCAGTGCGAGTGCGGCACCGGGAGCGGAGTCGGTGATCGGTTCGCTGACGATCGCGGCGGATGCCGTGGTGAGCGGCGTCAGCGCCAGCGTGCAGGTGAGTGCGGCCGTCGCGACGGCGGCGAGCGTGCGGGGAACCGTGCGGCTCCGGGCAGGCGAAGGCATAGGTGTCCTCTGGTCGGGTGAACGGGTGCAGGTCGTGAGTACTCTCCGCACGTGTCCGGCATGTGAATGCCCGGCAACCGATCGGAGACGCGCGGAGAGGCGCGTGGCACGATGAGGGGATGAGCGACTACACGACCATCGTCAGCGAGACGCGAGGGCGCGTCGGCTGGCTGACACTGAACCGACCGGAGGCGTTGAACGCCCTGAACTCGACGCTGGTCGCCGAACTCGCCGACGCGGCCATGGCGTTCGACCGCGACGAGGCGATCGGCGCGATCGTCGTGACCGGCTCGGAGCGGGCGTTCGCGGCCGGCGCGGACATCAAGGAGATGGCGGGCAAGAGCGCCCGCGACATGTCCATGGAGAACCCTTTCGCGGCGCTGGAGGACTTCGCGCGGGTGCGTACCCCCGTCGTCGCCGCGGTTGCCGGGTTCGCGCTCGGCGGCGGGTGCGAGCTGGCGATGATGTGCGACATCGTGCTGGCCGCCGACACCGCGGTGTTCGGGCAGCCCGAGATAGATCTCGGCGTCATTCCGGGCATCGGCGGGACGCAGCGGCTGACGCGCGCCGTCGGCTACTACAAGGCCGCGGAGCTCGTGCTGACCGGACGTCGGATGCCGGCGGAGGAGGCGGAGCGCGCCGGACTCGTATCTCGTGTGGTTCCGGCGGCGCAGCTGCTCGAGCAAGCCGGTGCCGTCGCCGAACGGATCGCATCGCGATCGCTGCCGGTCGCCTATGCGGCGAAGCAGGCGCTGCGCGCCTCGCAGGAGACGAGCGCCGCTGAAGGGCTGCGCCTCGAGCGCACGCTCTTCGCGTCGTTGTTCGCGCTCGAGGACCAGAAGGAAGGCATGGCCGCCTTCGCCGAGAAGCGCGCCCCCGACTTCCGCCACCGCTGACCCGCCGCGGTGTTGGTCGAACGCGGGGCCGCCGCACGCCGGCGGGTGACGGTGATCGTGGCCGCCGGCGTCGCACTGGTGCTCGCGGCCGCGGGAGCCGTCGCGTTCGCCCGCTGGGCGCTGAGCCTCGATGCGATGCGTGGGTTCGTCGAGCGGTACCCGGGCGCATACCCGCTGCCGGCGGGGGCGCCGGTCGGGATTCCGCCGTGGCTCGCCTGGCAGCACTTCTTCAACGCCTTCCTGATGGTGCTGATCATCCGCACGGGTCTGCAGGCGCGGAAGGAGAAGCGTCCCCGGGTGTTCTGGTCGCCGCGGGGCAGGCCGAAGCGCCGGACGAGCCTCACGATCTGGTTCCACCAGGCGCTCGATGTGCTCTGGATGGGCAATGGCGTCGTGTTCGTGATCCTGCTCTTCGCGACCGGACAGTGGATGCGCATCGTGCCGACGAGCTGGGAGGTCGTGCCGAACGCGGTCTCGGCGGCGTTGCAATACGTGTCGCTCGATTGGCCGACGGAGAACGGCTGGGTCAACTACAACAGCCTGCAGCAGCTCGCCTACGCCACGACGGTGTTCGTCGCTGCTCCGCTCGCGGTCGCCACCGGTGCGCGCCTCAGCACCGTCTGGCCGCGTGGTGACGGGAGGCTCAACCGTCTGTATCCGATCGAGTGGGCGCGACGCCTGCACGTGCTGGTGATGCTCTTCTTCGTCGTCTTCATCGTGACCCATGTCGCTCTCGTCCTGGCCACGGGAGCGCTTCGCAACCTCAATCACATGTATGCCGCGCAAGGGTCGGCCGACCCGGCGGCGTACGCCGACAACTGGACCGGGTTCTGGCTCTTCGTGCTGTCGCTCGGCGTCATCGTCGGCGCGTGCGTCGCCGCTCGCCCCGCTGTCCTCGTACCGATCGCACGATTGTTCGGCACGACCATCACCCGTTGACGCGCGCGGATGCCGCGCGGTGTCGCAGCCCTGACCGTCTCGGCCGCCGTCAGAAGGGAGCCGCGTCATCCTGCGGTGGTCCGCCGGTTCCGGCATCCGGTGGCGGATCGGCGGTGTCGATCGTGAAGCACACCGCCGGTATGGGGACGTCTTCGCGGTACAACCGACCGAGGGGTGAGGTCCATTCCAGGACTCCACCGCCGACCTGCCTGACCTCCCACTTCGTGAACTGCTTCATCGAATGATGCCGCTGGCAGAGGTGGGCGAGGTTGAAGATGTGGGTGTGCCCGCCCAGGGCGTGATCGATGGTGTGATCCAGTTCGCACCGGATCGCGGCACGGCGGCATCCCGGGAAACGGCAGTGCTGGTCACGGGCCATGAGGAGTTTCTTCATCGACGCGGTGGGCCGGTACGTGTCGATCTCGACCGGGGTGCGGGTGACGGGGTCGATGAAGAGTCGGTCCCACTCCGACACCCGCCCGGCGAGCTCACGCGCCGTGCCGGCATCGACAAGCCCCGCGCCCACGGCTTCGGCGGGGTTCTCGTCCTTGCCCATCAGCGTCTCCGCCGTGACGGCGACTTGCACGCGTGCGCGGATCGCCCCGAGCCCACCGGCCCGGTCGGTCCCATAAGTGGGGTCGACGACGGGCGCGCCGCCGAGGACGAGGTCTCCGAGGATGTCGGCCCGCAGCTGATCCATCGTCCGCGTATCGGCGGGCTCCTCCGCCCCGGCAACATCCTCGCGACCCGCCCCGGCGCCACCAGCGCCCGCCGACCGGGCGTCCTTGACGGACTGCCCCATCTGCGTGAGCCGGTCGAGCATCCCCGCGGCGATGACCGTCGGAAGGTTCGCGACGAGGTTCGACATCCCGTCCGTCCCGTGGAACACCCGCACGCACCGCTCCGCTGCCGCGGTCTTGTGGCGTTCGGTGAACGCCTGCGGGTGAAGCCGGGCCGCGAGAGCTTCCAGCGTGCCTCGCACCCGCGACGGCACATCCCGCTCACACACAGCGATCGCGGCCTCCGCGTACGCCGACCGCACCTCGTCCGGCACCCCCGCGCCGACCCGCACGACCACATCGACGTGGCCGCGTTCGATCCGCCGCTGCACCCACGCGTCGAACACCGCGGGGTAGTCATCGATGGCCGTCATCGCGTGGTCGATCTCACCCTGCAGGCGACGATCCGTCAGCCGCGCCATCCCCGCTGCTTCGGCTGCGACCGAGCGCAGCTCCATGTCCGACGCCATCCCACGAACCCCATCACGGCGCGCGTCGTGCAGCGCGGCGTGGCCCAGATCGGCCAGCGCTCGGGTGCGGGCGACGTCGGCGGCGTGGGAGAGCTCGAGCGCCTCGGCATACCGCGAGAAAGCGAGCGCCTGCGATGGCACGGGGGTTTCGCGTCCCACTTCGCCACCCAGGCCATTCGCTGTCATGTTCCCATCATGACAGTGGGGTACGACATTCGAATCGAACGTAAGTTCGAATGTTGGTAACTCGCTACTGAGCTCGACGGGGGACGAGGGGCGCCGGTCACGCCGAACAGCCGACGCCGAGCAGCCGAGGCCGCTAGCCGAGGCCGAATAGCCAGTCGAGGCGAGTCAGCTCGCCGAAGCCTCGCGACCTAGCCGAGCGGGGCGAACTCCGACTCAGCGGACGAAACGGACCTCGGTCAGCGTTTCGCCGAGGAACGGCTCGGTGTGCGTCTGCCCGTCGAGCGTGAAGCCGTTGCGCTCGTAGAAGCGGTGCGCGCGGGGGTTGTCCTCCGCGACCCACAGGTAGACGCCCTCGTCCTTCTCGACGGCGGCGTCGAAGAGGCGCTGGCCGATGCCGGTGCCGTGCCACGCGTCGAGGAGGTAGATGAAGTAGAGCTCGCGCATCCGAGGGGCGTCGCGATCGCGAGCCGGGCCCGACCCCACGAAACCGACGATCTCGCCGCGGACGAGCGCGGCGTGCATCCGGAAGTCCTCTCCCTGTGCGGCCCAGTGCGTCCACAGCTCGGCGAGACGTCGCGGCGACACGCTCTGGAGCGCGGCGGTGCTGATGAGGTGGTCGTACGTCTCGTGCCAGCAGGTGGCGTGCACGCGCCCGAGGGCTTCGGCGTCGACATCCCGCACCGGACGGACGACGATGTCGGTCTGCAGTTCGGCTTCCATGGCCAGACTCTACGCGCGGCCGGCGGTGGCGTGAAATCGAGGAACGGGGGTTGCGGACGGGGTCATCGGGCCCCGGCCCCGGCCCCGTCGCCGACCGCAGCCGCGGCCTCGTCGCTCGCCGCTGCCTCGATCGACACCAGGTTGACCTCTCCCGGCGTCCACCCGGCAGCGATCAGGCGGTCGTGGAGCGCCTCCTCGACGGCAGCCTGGTCGTCGTCGATGCGCACGCGCGTTCCCGTCCGCGTCGCGTCGACGACCGCATCCGGATCGAGCGTCCGTGCCGCGGCGATCAAGTCGTCTTTCATCCGATCCGCGCGGGCGGGGCCGAGCGCGGCGCGCACGATGCCGAACGAGCCCAGGCCGACCGACCATGTCGGGGCGAGTTCGAGGTCGAGCCTCCCGGCGGCGCGCTGGCGCTGCGTGGCCAGCGCCGCGCTCCGGTCCGACAGGATCATCAGCAGCGCGATCCCGCTGAGGAGCACGAGCGCAGCGCCGGCGACAGTCGTGGGCACGACCGACAGCGCCGAGCGGTAGAGGGGCGAATCCCACCCGGTGGTGAGCCCGACGACGGCGCGGCACAGGGAGAAGACCCCGTACGCGGCCATGGTCACCGCGAGCAGCCGGGACCCGCGTCTCGCGGCGATGGCCGGCTGCATCGCCGCGGCGCTGGTCAGCCCGCAGGCGGCAGCCACGACCACGACCTTCACCGCGAGGGACGCCGGCATCCCGACCGTCGTGGACACGACCCCGACCACGGCGGCGAGCGAAAGGGCGACCCCGGCACGGGCGAGAACCCTGCCGCTCAATGAGCCCAGCCCGGCGAAGACCAGACCGGGGGCCAGAACCATGGCGATGTCGCTGATGACGAGGGTCGCGGCGTCGCCGGTCTTCGTGTGCACGAGGTACAGCAGGCTCGCCGCCGTCGCCGACAGCGCGCCCACGATGCCGAAGCGCAGCAGTCCAGCGCGGCGTCGCCAGCTCGGCCGCAGGGCGAGCACCCCGACGAGTCCGGCGATGGTCGCCAGACACGCGCAGACCAGTGCGGCCCCTGCTGTCAGCACGGCCCCACCCCCTCGCGCGCCGGCCCGTGAAGCGCGCTCACTCGCAACCTACGCGCTTCGGGGACCGGGAGAAAAGCATCGCGGTCCAGAGGGTGCAAACCGGCCTGCTATGGTCGTGTCCCGACACGGGGTGCCCGCGACCGCGAGCTGAGATCAGACCCGTCGAACCTGCTCCAGTGCAATGCTGGCGAAGGGATGTCGAAATGCGCGATGTCGTGCCCACCGTCCGAGGACCGGAAGCGGCGCTCCGAGCGCTGCGGGATGCCGTTCCGCTCACCCACTGCGTGACCAACGCCGTCGTCACCGGGTTCACCGCGAATGCGCTGCTCGCGCTCGGGGCGAGTCCTGCCATGGTCGACATCGCCGGTGAAGCGGGGATCTTCGCCGGAATCGCCGACGGTGTGCTGATCAACCTCGGCACCCCGAATCCCCAGCAGCAGGCCAGCGCCCGTGAGATCGTGGCGGCGACGCGGCGCTGGGTGCTGGACCCTGTCGCGGTCGGGATGCTGCCGATCCGCACCGCTCTCGCGGCGGAGCTCGTCGCCGCTCGACCCGCGATCATCCGGGGCAATGCCTCGGAGGTCGCGGCGGTCGCCGGCGGCGGTTCCGGCGGACGGGGCGTCGACAGCGTCGACGACCCGGACTCGGTGCACGCGGCGGCTGTCGACCTCGCGCGCCGGACCGGGACGGTGGTCGCGGTGTCGGGAGAGGTCGATCTCATCACCGACGGCGAGCGGGTCGCGCGGGTGCGCGGGGGAGATCCCCTGCTGACCCGGGTCACCGGCGGGGGCTGTTCGCTGGGCGCGACGATGGCGGCCTTCCTCGGCGTCGTCGAGCCGTTCTCGGCGGCGATCGCCGCGTCGGTCGTGCACAAGCACGCGGCCGAGGCCGCGGCATCCGTCTCGTCCGGCCCCGGTTCGTTCGCCGTCGCGTTCCTCGACGCGCTCGCGGCGCTGAGCCCCGAGGACCTCGACGGGTCCCGGGTCGAGGCGCACCTCGCGGGCGCGGAGGCGACGCGGTGACCCGCCGGGTCGACCTCGCTCTGCACCTCGTCACCGATGACCGGCTCGATGCCGACGCGCTGCCGTCGATCGTCGACGCCGCGATCGACGGGGGCGTGACCGTCGTGCAGCTGCGCGACAAGAGAGTGAGCGCGGCGGAGCTCGTCCGCCGCGCTCGGGTGCTGTCGGAGGTGATCGCCGGACGGGTCCCCCTGCTCATCGACGACCGGGTCGACGTCGCCCTCGCCGCCATCGATGCGGGTGCCCGCGTGGACGGCGTGCATCTCGGTCAGAACGACATCCCACCCACGACCGCGCGCAGGCTGCTCGGGACGGGCGCCGTCATCGGGTGGACGGCGAACACGGCGGCGCATCTGCAAGCCGCCCACGCGATGCCGCACGGAACCCTCGATTATCTCGGTGTCGGTGTGATCCGGCCGACCTCCACGAAGGCCGATCACCCGCCGGCCCTCGGCATCGACGGATTCGCCGAACGCGCCGCGGCCACGCCGCTCGCGTGCGTCGCGATCGGCGGCGTCGTCGCCGAGGACGTCGTTCCGCTTCGCCGTGCGGGCGCGGCCGGGGTCGCCGTCGTGTCGGCGATCTGTGGCGCCGCAGATCCCGCCGCCGCGGCCCGTGCCTTCGCCCGCGGGGGCGACCGGTGACCCCGGGGGTACCGGCGGCGCCCCGGGTGCCGCGGGTGCTGAGCATCGCCGGCACCGACCCCTCGGGCGGCGCCGGCATCCAGGCCGACCTGAAGTCGATCGCCGCGATGGGCGGCTACGGGATGGCCGTCGTGACGGCGCTCGTGGCGCAGAACACCCGCGGCGTGCGGGCGGTGCACGTGCCTCCGGCTGAGTTCCTGCGCGCGCAGCTCGACGCCGTGGGCGACGACGTCGAGATCGATGCCATCAAGATCGGGATGCTGCACTCCGCGCCGCTCATCGCGGTCGTCGACGACTGGCTCGCTCGCCGCGGCCACGACCTCGTCGTGCTGGACCCCGTCATGGTCGCCACGAGCGGCGATCGCCTGCTCGACCCCGCCGCGGAGGCTGCGATCCGCGACCTCTGCCGGCGCGCCGCCCTCGTGACGCCCAACCTCCCCGAGCTGGCCGTCCTGACGGAGGAGCCGGTCGCGCGGTCGTGGCGGGATGCGCTCGCGCAGGCGTTGCGCTTCGCCCGCGCCTCGGGCTCGATCGTGCTGGTCAAGGGCGGGCATCTCGCCGGCGAGGACTGCCCCGACGCGATCGTGACGCCGGACGGCGTCGCCGCAGAGGTGGCCCGGCGGCGCATCGCCTCGACCAACACGCACGGCACCGGATGCTCGCTGTCGTCGGCGATGGCGACCCTCGGCGCGAGCGGCGTCGACTGGACCGACGCCCTCCCGCGCGCCACGGCGTGGCTGGCCGGTGCGATCACGGCCGGCGCGGCGCTCGGCGTCGGTCGCGGCAACGGGCCCGTCGACCACCTGCACGAACTGCGCCCGCACCTCCCGTCGCCGGTGTCGCCTGTCTCGTCGGTGTCGTGGACAGCGCGCGTATGGGCCGAGGCGGCTCCGCTGCGCGCAGCCGTCGACGCGTGCGGCTTCGTCGACGGGCTGCGCACGGGGTCGCTCGATGAGCCCGTGTTCGCCTGGTACCTCGAACAGGACGCGCTGTACCTCTCGGAGTACGCCCGCGTGCTCGCCCGCGCCAGCGCTCTCGCGCCGCGGAGCGATGAACAGGTGTTCTGGGCGGAAGCCGCCGCCTCGGCGATCGCAGTCGAGTCGGAGCTGCATCGCTCGCGCGTCGACGCAGATACCGCGGAACCGGCGCCCACGACGCTCGCGTATACCGATCACCTGCATGCGGCGTCGGCCCGCGGCTCGTACGGCGAACTGGTCGCCGCCCTCCTGCCGTGCTTCTGGCTCTACTCCGATGTGGGCGAGCGGTTCGCAGCGGCATCCCACGCGCGGCATCCGTATCGGGACTGGCTCTCGACCTATGCCGACCCCGCGTTCGCCGCGTCGACTCGTGCCGCGATCGAGATCGCCGACCGGGCCGCCGCAGGCGCATCGGCGTTCGAGCGTGAGCGGATGAGCGTCGCGTTCGAACGATCGATGCGCCACGAGCTCGCCTTCTTCGAGGCCCCCGTCGCAGCGCTGGTCGGCGCAGCACGGGCGGGAGGGGCTGTGCGCGGGGCCTAGTCTGTGCTCATGCCGAAGGGAAGAGCCGGCCGAGCCACCATGAAGGATGTGGCGGCGCTCGCCGGAGTCTCGGCGAAGACGGTCTCCAACGTGCTGACGGGCACCGCGGTCGTCCGTCCCGAGACGCAGCAGCGCGTGGAGTCGGCCATGCGCGAGCTCGACTTCGTGCCCAACCTCAGCGCCCGCGGGCTGCGGAACGGCCGCTCCGGTGTCATCGCCATCGCGCTGCCGGACCTCGCGACGGCGTACTCCGCCGAGATGCTGCATCACCTCGTCGATGCGGCGCATCAGCGCGGCTATGCGGTGCAGATCGAGGAGACGGCGCTCGAGCCCGAGCGCGAGCGAGACCTCGTCTCACGGGCGCGACAGCACCTCGTCGACGGTGTCGTCCTGAATCCGATCCGCATCGAGGACAGCGTGGTCGACCGTGATGAGCGGCTGCCGCCCGTCGTGCTGATCGGAGAGGTCGAGCAGCACGTCACCGATCGGGTTCTCGTCGACAGTCGCGCCGGGGCGCGCGACGCCGTCGCGCACCTGGTGTCCCGCGGCGCGCGACGCATCGCCGCGATCGGCGGCGACGAGCAGGCCGGCCTCGCGACGGCGACGAGCCGCCTGCGCCTCGCCGGGGTACGCGACGCGCTCGACGAAGCGGGTCTCGCGCACGATCGTCGCCGAGAGATCAACGCCCTGCCGTGGAACATGGAGGCGGGCGCGATCGGCGTCCGGACGCTGCTGGAGCGCGGGGTCGACGTCGACGCCGTCCTCTGCTTCACCGACTCGATCGCGGTGGGTGCGCTGCACGAGCTGGCGCGTGCGGGCATCCGGGTGCCGGACGACGTGCTCGTGTGCGGCTTCGACGACATCGAGCAGTCGCGCTACACCACGCCCGAGCTGACGACCGTGTCGTTCGACCGGGTCGAGTTCGCGCGCGCGACCATGGCGCTTCTGGAGGAGCGCATCGCGGCGCGCGACATCCCGGTCCGCGCCGTCGCGATCGCGCATCGCGTCGTCGCCCGCGCCAGCACGGATGGCGCGCCCCGCGGCATCTCCGCGCGACGGTGACGCACCGATGGCGTCGCGGAACGCCATCGGTGGCAGCATCCGGATTTTCCTTGCGCATTGATTACATCGATGTAAAAGTATGAGGGTCCCTGGTTGTCACGATGTCGTGCCGTCACAAAGGAGTGACCGATGGCCCCACCCATAGAACTCAGCAGACGGCGGTTCCTCACGGGAGCCGCAGCCCTCGCCGGAACCGCCTTCCTCGCCTCGTGCGCCGGTCTCCCCGGCGGTACGGGCGCCCGCACCCTTCAGTTCTGGCACCTGCTCTCCGGTGCCGACGGCGTGACGATGTCCGGGCTCATCGACGGCGTCAACGCCGCGCGGTCCGACTACCGCGTGCGCCCGACCGTGCTCGCCTGGGGCGAGCCGTACTACACGAAGCTCGCGATGGCGGCCGCGGGCGGGCGGGCGCCCGACGTCTCGGTCATGCACGCCTCGCGCGTCGTCGGCTATGCGCCGGGCGGGCTGCTCGACACGTGGGACACCGCGCGCCTGGCCGACCTCGGCGTCGACGCGAGCACCTTCACCGACGCGATCTGGCGCAAGGGCTTCATCGGCGACGACCTCTACAGCGTCGCCCTCGACGCGCACCCGTTCATCCTGATGTACAACACCGACATCTGCGCCGAGGCGGGTGTGCTCGACAGCGACGGCAAGCTGCCGCCGATCACCTCGCCCGACGACTTCCTCGAGCTCGGACGGGCGGTGGCCGCGGTCTCGGAGTCGCACGGGTTGTCGTTCGGCTACCTCGGCGACGGCGCGCAGATGTGGCGCCTCTTCTACACGCTCTACACGCAGCACGGGCTCGAGATCGAGCTTCCCGAGGGCGGCAAGGCGCAGATCGACGAGGATGCCGCGGTCGCGGCGCTCAGCTTCATGCAGCAGCTCCTCGACGACGAGATCGCCTCGCGCAGCGCCGATTACCAGAGCGCGATCGCGGAGTTCGCCACCGGTCGCAGCGGACTGTTCCTCACCGGTGTCTGGGAACTGCGCTCGATGCAGCAGCAGAACCTGCCGATCGACGCCGCGATCATCCCGGCCGTGTTCGGCACCCCGTCGGTCTACGCCGACTCGCACTCGTTCACGCTGCCGCACCAGAGCGCACCCGACGAGGAGACCCGCGACCTCGTCTACCGTTTCGTCGCCGACATCCTGAAGGGCTCGTTCGACTGGGCAGGGGCAGGACACATCCCCGCCTACCTCCCGGTCACGCAGTCGGCCGCCTATGCCGACCTGCTGCCGCAGGCGCACTACGCCGAGGCCGCCGAGCTCGTCCGGTACGACCCGCCGGCGTGGTTCACCGGCTCGGGCTCGCGCTTCCAGGCCGACTTCGGCGCCGCCGTGCAGAACGTCCTGCTCCAGGGCGCCGACCCGGCTCAGGCGATCGCCCGCTTCCGCGCGGGTGTCGACCTGCGCCTGCAGACGCCGAACCCCGCCGCACCGGAAGGAGCCCGCGCATGACCCTCGACACCGGATCCGGCCGCGCCGGTCTCGCCGACACGGCCGCGACGCGGACGATCGTCACCGGCGACCGCACGCGGCGGCACCGTCACGTCGGCGACCGCGGAGAGCAGCGCATCGCCTGGACCTTCCTCGCGCCCTTCCTCGCCGCCTTCCTCCTCTTCCTCGTGTGGCCGCTGCTGCACGGGCTCTATCTGAGCTTCACCGACCAGTCGCTGACGGGCGCCGGCGGATCGTTCATCGGCATCGCGAACTACGTCGAAGCGCTCGGCGACCCCGTCATGTGGCGCTCGCTCGGCAACACCGCCTGGTTCACGGTTCTGTCGACCGTGCCGCTCGTCGTCCTCGCCCTGGTCATGGCGCTGCTCGTGCAGCGCGGCCTGCCCGGGCAGTGGCTCTGGCGGCTGTCGTTCTTCATGCCGTACCTGCTCGCCTCCACGGTCATCTCGCAGATCTGGGTGTGGATCTTCAACCCGCAGATCGGCGCGGCCAACGGCATCCTCGAGGCGTTCGGGCTCGAGCCGATCGCCTGGCTGCAGAATCCCGACACCAACATGCTCGCGATCGTCGTCGCGACGGTGTGGTGGACGATCGGCTTCAACTTCCTGCTCTACCTCGCGGCCCTCCAGAACATCCCCGAGACCCAGTACGAAGCCGCATCCATCGACGGCGCGGGGGAATGGCGCAAGCTCTTCTCGATCACGATCCCGCAGCTCGGGCAGGTCACCGTGCTCATCGTCATCCTGCAGGTGCTGGCTTCGCTGAAGCTGTTCGACCAGGCGTACCAGATGCTCGGAGGCATCGCGAGCGAGACGACCCGCTCGATCGTGCAGTACATCTACGAGTCCGGGTTCGTCGGGTACCGCTTCGGCTACTCGGCGGCGATCTCGTACGTCTTCTTCGCCGTGATCGTCCTGATCGGCGTCATCCAGGCCCTCGCCACCCGTCGCCGGAAGGAGCACTCATGAGCGCCGTCACCGCCAGCTCCACGGCCACGCGCGCCGTCGTCGCCCCGGGGGTCGCCCCCGATCCGCGAAGCCGCAAGCCCGGTCAGCGCCGGTTCAGCGCGATCAACGTCGTCGCCTTCATCGCCCTCGCCCTCATGGCGATCGGCTGGCTGCTGCCGTTCCTGTGGGCGGTCGCGACCGCCTTCAAGACCGAGACGGATGCCGCATCGGGCGCCGGCGGATGGGTGGGCGAGAGCGGGCCCACGACCGAGGCGTTCACCTCGATCCTCTCGCAGGGCAACGTCTGGGTCTGGGCCGGCAACAGCCTCTGGACCTCCGCCGTGATCACCCTCCTCACCGTCGCGATCTCGGCCGTGGCCGCCTATGCGTTCTCGCGGCTGGAGTTCCGCGGCAAGAAGTTCCTCTACGGCGCGGTGATCGCCTCGATCGTCATCCCGCCGCAGGTGCTGATCATCCCGCTCTTCTACGAGATGCTCGCCTTCAACCTCGTCGACACCCCGTGGGGCCTGATCCTGCCGCAGGTCGTCGCGCCGGCGATGGTGTTCATCCTCAAGAAGTTCTTCGACCAGGTGCCGATCGAGCTCGAGGATGCCGCGCGGGTCGACGGCGCCGGACGCTTCCGGGTGTTCTGGTCGATCGTGCTGCCGCTGTCGC
Organism: Microbacterium sp. AISO3; assembly: GCF_002204305.1. Classification (NCBI taxonomy): domain Bacteria; kingdom Bacillati; phylum Actinomycetota; class Actinomycetes; order Micrococcales; family Microbacteriaceae; genus Microbacterium; species Microbacterium sp. AISO3. Next base: position 171,498 of record NZ_NHRF01000007.1, read on the forward strand.
GGCCGATCCTCGGCGCCGTCGCGATCTTCGTGTTCATCGGCGCGTGGAATAACTTCCTCTGGCCGTTCCTCATCATCAACGACACGACCCTCATGACCCTGCCGGTCGGACTCCAGACCGTCATCAGCGCTTACGGCGTGCAGTACGCGCAGGTCATGGCCCAGGCCGTCCTCGCCTCGGTGCCGCTGATCATCGTCTTCCTGGTGTTCCAGAAGCAGATCGTCCGCGGCGTCGCCACGACCGGTTTCGGCGGTCAGTGACCGGCGTCGCCCGTCACGCGTCGTCCGCATCCCCTCACCCCGAAAGAACAGGAGCATCATGCCCCGCGCCCGCATCGTCCTCGATCGCGACTTCACCGTGGCCGACGTGCCGCGCCGCCTCTTCGGCTCGTTCGTCGAGCACATGGGCCGTTGCGTCTACACCGGCATCTACGAGCCCGGTCACCCGCAGGCCGACGAACGCGGCTTCCGGCGCGACGTCCTCTCGCTCGTGAAGGAGCTGGGCGCCACCGTGATCCGCTATCCCGGCGGCAACTTCGTCTCGGGCTACAACTGGGAGGACGGCGTCGGTCCCGTGGCCGAGCGTCCGCACCGGCTCGACGGAGCATGGCACACCGTCGAGACCAACGCGTTCGGACTCCACGAGTTCGTCGACTGGGCGCGCGAGGCCGAGGTCGAGGTCATGGAGGCGGTCAACCTCGGCACGCGCGGTGTCGACGAGGCCCGCGCGCTCGTCGAGTACGCCAACCACGCCGGCGGCACGTACTGGTCCGACCTGCGTCGCCGCAACGGCGCAGCCGCTCCGTTCGACATCCGGCTCTGGTGCCTGGGCAACGAGCTCGACGGCCCGTGGCAGATCGGTCACAAGACCGCGCACGAGTACGGCCGGCTCGCACAGGAGACGGCGAAGGCGATGCGCCTGGTCGACCCCGACATCGAGCTCGTCGCGGTGGGGTCGTCGAACCGGCAGATGCCGACCTTCGGCTCGTGGGAGCACACGGTCCTCACGCACGCGTACGACGAGGTGGACTACATCTCGATGCACGCCTACTACCAAGAGGACGGCGGGGATGCGGCATCCTTCCTCGCCGAGGCCGTCGACATGGACGCCTTCATCGACGGCGTCGTCTCGACGATCGACGCGGTGAAGGCCGCGGGCAAGCATCGCAAGCAGGTCGACATCTCGTTCGACGAGTGGAACGTCTGGTACCAGCGCGGCCTCGACACCGAGGACCAGCCGCACATCGTCTCGGCGTCGAAGGAGTGGCGCGCCCACCCGCGCCTCATCGAGGACACCTACAACGTCACCGACGCCGTCGTGGTCGGGACGTTCCTGCACAGCCTGCTGCGCCACGGCGACCGCGTGCGCATCGCCAACCAGGCGCAGCTGGTGAACGTCATCGCCCCGATCCGCTCGGAGGAGGGCGGACCGGCCTGGCGGCAGTCGATCTTCTGGCCGTTCGCCCGCATGTCGCAGCTCGCCCAGGGCCGTGTGCTGCGCCTCGCGGTCGACTCCGACCAGACCCCGACGGCGAAGTTCGGCGATGTGGACGTCGTCGACGCGGCCGCCACGTGGGACGAGGCGACCGGCCGCGTCGCGCTGTTCGTGGCGAACCGCTCGCTCGACTCCGAGACCGAGGTGTCGCTCGAGCTGCGCGGGCTCGGGGCCTCGGGCGTCGTGTCGGCCGAGGTGCTGACGGTTCCCGAGGGCGGCGACCGGCGGTCGGCCAACACGGAGCACGACCAGGATTCCGTCGGCCTCGTGCCTCTGCGCGGCGTCGGTCTCGACGAGGGCACGCTGCGAGCGACACTGCCTGCTCTCTCATGGGCGGTGATCGTGCTCGACACCGCGCGCGCCTGACCCGCGCGTCGCGCGTACGTCGGAGAATCGCGCGTACCTCGGACCGATCCCGCGAGATCCTCCGATGTTCGCGCGATTCTCCGTTCTTGCGCGCGGGTCGGCGGGGCCGGGGTTGTGGAAGGGGCACAACGGATGCGGGTGGGGGCATGGGGCATCCGATAGCGTCGGCCCTCGTGAACGTGTGGCTCCGGACCCTGCTGACGATCTGGCGAGCGAAGCGACAGCTGCGCAGGAACGGCCCGCGGCCGCTCATGGCGGTCGGCCGGGTGAAGCTGCGAACGCTGCCGACCGACATCGACCTGCTCGGGCACATGAACAACGGGCGCTACGCCTCGCTGTTCGACCTCGGCCGGTTCGACCTGCTGGTGCGCAACGGCATTTGGGACACGTTCCAGGAGAAGGGCTGGTACGGCGTCGTCGCGAGCAGCACGATCACCTTCCGGAAGTCGCTGAACCTCTGGCAGCGCTTCACGATCGAGACGCGCCTGCACGGGCACGACGACAAGTCGGTGTACATGGTGCACCGCGCGGTCGTCCGCGGCGAGGTGTACGCCGAGATGGTCGTGCGGTCGCGGTTCCTCCGCCGCACGGGTGGCATCGTGCCGCTCGACGAGCTGTTCGACGTTCTCGGCCGACGCGACGACCTGCCCCCGCTCGAGCCGTGGATGACCGAATGGGCTGCCGCTACCGCGCTTCCGTCGACCCGTGCCGAGGCGCCCAGCATCTGGGAGTGATCGCCCGGGCGAGGCGCCACCCCGGGAGAGCTGCCGCGACATAGGCTGACGGCATGTCCGACACCGTTTCGTCCGGCACCACCCCGCCGGGCTTCCCCGCCGACGACAACCTCGCCCAACAGGCGGTGGACCTGGCCCAGAAATGGGTGCACTCGTCGGCCGATTTCCCCGCGGATGCCGCAGCGCAGCGCCTCGCCGGAGTCCTGCGCGACCCGAACGGGCTGCCGTTCACGATCGGCTTCGTCGACGGGGTGATGCGCCCCGAGAGCGTGACCGCCGCAGCGACCCGGCTGCACCACGTCGCCCCGCTCGTCCCCGAGTTCCTGCCGTGGTACCTCCGCGGGGCCGTGCGCGTCGGCGGCGCCGTCGCCCCGATGCTGCCGACCCCGGTCGTGCCGATCGCCCGCACGGCGCTGCGCGAGATGGTCGGACACCTGGTCGTCGACGCTCGACCCCACAAGCTCGGCCCGGCGATCGCCCGGATCCGCGAGTCCGGCGCCCGACTGAACCTCAACCTCCTGGGCGAGGCCGTGCTCGGCGAGGACGAAGCCCGCCGCCGGCTCGCGGGCATCCACGAGCTGATCCGCCGCGACGACGTCGACTACGTCTCGGTCAAGGTCTCGGCGATCGTCAGCCGCATCTCGATGTGGGCGTTCGACGAGGTCGTCGCCGACGTGGTCGAACGTCTGCTGCCGTTGTACCTCAGCGCCGCCGAGGACGGCACCTTCATCAACCTCGACATGGAGGAGTACCGCGACCTCGACCTCACGATCGCCGTCTTCACCCGCCTGCTCGAAGACGAGCGCCTCCGGGGCCTCGAGGCGGGAATCGTGCTGCAGGCGTACCTCCCCGACGCCGCGGACGCCCTCGACGAGCTGACGGCGTGGGCGCAGGCCCGCGTCGCCGCCGGCGGAAGCCGGATCAAGGTGCGCCTGGTCAAGGGGGCGAACCTCGCGATGGAGCGCGTGGACGCGACGATCCACGGCTGGCCGCTCGCGACCCACGCCAGCAAGCTCGACGCCGACGCGATGTACCTCCGCTGCCTCGACCGGGCCCTGCGTCCCGAGCGCAGCGCGGCGGTGCGGCTCGGCGTCGCCGGCCACAACCTCTTCGACATCGCCTACGCCTGGCTGCTCGCCGGCGAGCGCGGCGTGAGCGACGACATCGAGATCGAGATGCTGCTCGGCATGGCCCAGGGCCAGGTCGCGGCGGTGACGGCCGATGTCGGCCACGTCCTGCTGTACGTGCCGGTCGTGCGGCCCGACGAGTTCGATGTCGCGATCAGCTACCTCGTCCGCCGGCTGGAGGAGAACGCCTCGATCGAGAACTTCCTCTCCGCCGCGTTCGACCTCGCGACCGATGCGAGCCTGTTCGAGCGCGAGCGCGACCGATTCCTCGCCTCGCTCGAGCGCGCGGCCGACCCGGCGCTGCCCAGTTCGCCCAACCGTACGCAGGACCGCACGCTCTCGCTCCGGCCCATCGCGCCGCAGCGCATCACGCGCGACCCCGCCGGCGGCGACGACGGCCTCACGCAGGCGGTGCTCGGGATCGCCGACGCCGCGGGCCGCTCGGACGACACCACGGCGCTGGGCCAGCACGACGACATCCTGTTCGGCGGTGAGCGTTTCGTCGAGACGGCGGTGTACGCGCCCCGCGAGACGCGCCGCGCACCGGCACTCGGGGCACCTGGTTTCGCCAACACCCCCGACTCCGACCCCGCGCTCGCGGTCAATCGGGAGTGGGCGCGCGGCATCCTCTCGCGGATCGCCGGCAGCACGGCCGGTGACGAGACGATCGCGGCGGCGCGGGTCGACGACGCCGGAACGCTCGACGAGATCGTGGCGCGCGTCGGCTCGGCGGCATCCGCCTGGGGCGCGATGGCGGCAGCCGACCGCAGCGCCGTGCTGCTCGCGGCCTCGCGTGCGCTCGAGTCGCGCCGGGCCGAGCTCATCGAGGTCGCCGCGTCCGAGACGGGCAAGGTGCTGGCCGAAGCCGACGTCGAGGTCAGCGAGGCGGTCGATTTCGCCGCCTACTATGCGGCGACGGCGCGCGAGCTCGACCGGGTGAGCGGTGCCGTCTTCCAGCCGGCCTCGGTCACGGTGGTCACCCCGCCGTGGAACTTCCCGCTCGCCATCCCCGCCGGCGGCGTGCTCGCGGCCCTCGCTGCCGGCTCAGGCGTCGTCTTCAAGCCAGCGCCGCAGGCCCGGCGCTGCGCGGCGGTCGTCGCCGAGGCGCTGTGGGACGCCGGTGTGCCCCGCGACCTGCTCGCGCTGGTCGACATCGACGAGGGCGATCTCGGCCGACGCCTCATCACCCACCCGTCGGTCGACCGCGTCATCCTCACCGGCTCGTGGGAGACGGCGGCGCTGTTCCGGTCGTGGCGGCCCGAGCTGCCGCTGCTGGCGGAGACGAGCGGCAAGAACGCGATCATCGTCATGCCCTCGGCAGACCTCGATCTGGCGGCATCCGACCTCATCAAGAGCGCGTTCGGGCACGCCGGTCAGAAGTGCTCCGCCGCGTCGCTCGCCATCCTCGTCGGGCCGGTCGGCCGGTCGAAGCGGTTCGCGCGCCAGCTCGTCGACGCCACCCGTTCGCTGCGGGTGGGTCCGCCGACCGATCCGCGCAGCGAGGTCGGACCCGTGATCGAGCCGCCCCAGGGCAAGCTCGAGTGGGCGCTCACCTCGCTCGAGGACGGTGAGCGCTGGCTCGTCGAGCCGCGTCGTCTCGACCTCGGCGACGACACCGCGGGCCGGTTCTGGTCGCCGGGCGTCAAGGTCGGGGTGAGCCCGGGGTCGCGCACGCATCTCGAGGAGTTCTTCGGTCCGGTGCTCGGCATCATGCACGCCCGCACGCTCGAGGAGGCGATCGAGCTGCAGAACGCGGTCGCCTACGGCTTGACCGCGGGCCTGCACACCCAGGATGCCGCCGACCTCGCGACGTGGCTCGACCGGGTCGAGGCCGGCAACCTGTACGTCAACCGCGGTATCACGGGTGCCATCGTGCAGCGTCAGCCCTTCGGCGGCTGGAAGCGGTCGTCGGTGGGCGCGGGCACGAAGGCCGGGGGACCGAACTACCTCGTCGGTCTCGGTTCGTGGCGCGCCTCGAGCGGGTCGGCGTCCAGCACACTGCACCTGCGCGGTCTCGACTCGCGCATCACGACCATCATCGAGTCGGCGCAGCCCACCCTCGACTACGAGTCGTTCGAGTGGCTGCGGCGGGGTGCGCTCTCGGATGCCGTCGCGTGGGACCGGGAGTTCGGTCAGGTGCGCGACGTGTCCGGCCTCGGCGTCGAGCGGAACCTGTTCCGGTACCGCCCGGTCGACGTCGCCGTGCGCGCGTCGTCGGACGCCACCTGGCAGGCGGTGCTCCGCGTGATCGTCGCGGGCGTGCGGGCCGGGTCGGGCGTGACGCTCAGCTCGCCGGTGGGCCTGCCGGCCGAGGTGCGGCGGGCGCTCGGCGAGGTCGACATCTCGGTGTCGGTCGAGACGGACGGTGAATGGCTGCAGCGCATCGCCGCGGCGGATCGGCGCCCCGGCCGCATCCGCCTGGTCGGGTCGCGAGACGCGGTGGCCGAGCTGCGAACCGCGATCGCGGGGGCGACCGGCGGCGACCCGGATGTCGCCGTCTACGCCGACGAGGTCACGACGGCCGGCCGCATCGAGGTGCTGCCGTTCGTGCACGAGCAGTCGATCACGATCACGGCGCACCGCTTCGGCAACCCCGACGACTGGTCCGAGGCGGTCATCTGACGTGCGACTGCGGAGCCGCCTCGGTAGCGTGGCGGGATGACGGATGACGCAGCCGCAGCGCCCACGCTGATCCTGGCCCGCCTGTCGATCGAACGCGAGTCGCTCGTCGGGGCCTTGTTCATCGGGCTCGGGGCGGTGGGACTCGCGATCGCCGTCATCGGGCTGGCGTTCTCGCCGTCTCTCAGCCTGCCGGTGCTCGTGGGTGTCGGTGCGGGGGCGGTGCTGCTCGTCCACGGCATTCTGCGCCGTTCGGCCGCCGCGCGTGCCGCCGCCGCGCTCGACCGGCTCGGGTCCGCCCCGGCCTCCGCCTCTCGCTGAGCTGAGCCCGGCGCTGTGCGCGACCTCTAGGCGATGGCGTCGAGCACGGCGGTGACGTGGGCATCCAGTGCCTTCGGCGCCGGCTCGGGGTCGAGGGCGAGGAGGCGTCGACGGTGCGGCTCGCCCAGCAGTGCCCCGAAGAGATGCTCGGCGCGGCGCTCGTCGCCGTTCAGGTGGGCGGCGAGGTAACGCTGGGCCGCGAGCGGACCGGCGTCGTAGAACGCGCGCGAGATCGCGGGGTCGTCGAGCGCGACCGCCACGGCTGCGCGGTGCAGGCCGACGGCGCGGTCGGCGAACAGCGCCGCCGCGATCAGGGTGCAGGCGTGCCGGAGGTCGCGCGCTTCGACCTCGAGGTAGTCGTGCACATCGGTCACCGCGGCGCGAAGGAGTGCCGGCTTGTCGCCGATCCGGTCGTAGATCGTGCGCTTGGTCACGCCCGCCTCCTGCGCGATCGCATCGAGCGAGGCGGCGTGGAAGCCGACCGCGACGAACAGCCGCGCGGCCACCGCGACGATGCGGGCGTCGCGTGCGGCCTGCTCGTGGACGGGTGGCCGTCCGCGGCGGCGGTCTGCGGTCGAGGGCATGCCGACAGGTTAGCAGAATGATACGGTGGCGTTTCATTAAGGAGGCGCCATGGACGAGATCGTCTGTCACATCGCGATCGCCGACGACTGGGGCATGAGCCGGAAGTTCGGCGAGTACGAGGTCGCGACACGGGGCATGCCGTGGGAGCCGGGCGGCCACATCCGGGCCTGCGATCCCGCCGACGTGGCCGACGTCGTCGCCACGGTCTACGCCGACGTGCGGCTGCCGCTGCTGCGGATCGACTGCAGTGTCGAGGGTCTCGCGCGCAACGGCGTCGAGGTGGCGCGGGTCGATGGGCAGCCCCGCATCCTCGGCCCCATCCCGATGAACCCGGATGTCGTCGTCGGCGAGCATCCCCTCACCGCCTGAGGCGGCCGGGCCGTCGCGATCGGTCTGCGGCGGATCAGGCGTCGATGCCGACCGAGTGCGACAGGCGTGCGCGCTCGTCGCCGGAGAGCTCGAGGTCGACCGCCTTCGCGCTGTCGACGATCGACTCGGCGCGACGCGCTCCCGGAATCGGGATGACGGTGTCGCCGAGTCCCAGCTCCCAGGCCAGCACGACCTGCTGCGGGCTCACGTCGTGGGCGCGGGCGACCTCGCCGAACACGGCGAAGCGATCACCGATCGAGCGTGCGCCACCGCCCGTGCCGCCCAGGGGGCTCCAGGGCAGGAACGCGATGCCACGGTCGACGCAGTAGCGCAGCTCGTCGTAGCTTCCCGGGTGCCGCGGCGAGAACTCGTTCTGGACGCTCGTGAGGTTGCCGGCGCCGAGCACCTGCTCGGCGATCTCGATCTCTTCGACGCTCGCGTTCGAGATGCCGACCGCCCGGATCTTGCCCTCCTGCTGCAGGGTCTTGAGATTCTCCATGACCTCGCCGTAGACCATCCAGCGGTCGGGGCGGTGGTACTGGTACAGGTCGATCACGTCGACGCGGAGCGCGCGGAGCGAGGCCTCGACGGCCTTCCGCAGGTAGTCGAGCGAGCCGTCGCGGCCCCACTTCTCGCCCTCGCTGCGGGTGATGCCGCCCTTCGTGGCCACCACGATCTGCGAGCGGTCGCCGCTCCACGTGGCCAGGGCCTCGGCCATGATCTCCTCGTTGTGCCCCATCGTGTCCCAGCTCGGGGCGTAGATGTCGGCGGTATCGAGCAGGGTGACGCCCGCGTCGAGTGCGGCGTGGACCGTGGCGACGGCATCCTTCCGGTCGGGGATCTGCTTGTCGTTGTTCATCGAGACGGGCATCCCGCCCAGGCCGATGGCCGAGACGGTGAACGGTCCGAGGGTGCGCTGCTGCATGGGTCTCCTTCGACGATTAGCGGTGGTGTGGCTCCAGCCTGTCAGGCGCGACCGCGAACGGGCAGGACCTTGCGCAATCGGACCGCGATGTCTCTCAGCGGAGCCCGAAGGGCCCGGGGGAGAATGGATGCCGGCCGCCCGGCGACCCGCCGCCGCGTGCGCGACCGCCGAAGCCAGGAGCCCGAATGACGATCGCCGACCCCCCTGCCGCCCCCGATGCGAATGAAAGCGGCAGCTCGACGCGCGCCCTCGCGGGACCCGCGCGGCTGCTGCCGGTGATGGCCGCGACGGCCGAGGGCGCGTGGGTGACCGACGTCGAGGGGCGCCGGTACCTCGATCTGACCGCCGATCCCGCGCTCGCCTTCGGGCACCGCCATCCCGCCCTGCTCGCCGTCGCCACCGAACAGCTGGGTCGGTTGACCGCGACGAGCGCCGTCGTCGCCGACGACCGTGCCGACGGTTTCGCCGACGCACTGGCCGCTCTTCTCGGCGCTGAGGCGGTGCTGCCCGTCGGCACCGGCGACGATGCGCTGCAAGTCGCGGTCGACGTCGTGCTCGGTGCGGGGGAGCGGACGACCGTCGTCGTCGCGGCCGGCTCGCACCCCGAGCTCGTCGCATCGGGAGCCGTCGCCGTGCCTTTCGGTGAGGTGGACGCGCTCGTCGCGGCGCTCGACGCCACCGTCGCGGCCGTCATCCTCGAGCCCGTGCAGGCCCGCGCGGGCGTCGTCGGCGCGCCGGAGGGATACCTCGAAGCCGTGCGGCAGGCGACCGCCGATCGCGGGATCGCCCTGATCCTCGACGAGACCCGCAGCGGCCTCGGCCGGCTCGGCGACACCGTCGCCCTCGCCGGGGGAGGGATGGCCCCCGATCTCCGCATGCTCGGCCCGGCGCTGGGCGGCGCGATCGTCCCCATCGCCGCCGTCGTCGGGAGCCGTGCGCTGCTCGGCGGTGTCGTGGCGCCGGCATCCGTGTCTTCGCTTGCGAGTGCCATCGCCCACCGCGTGGTCGAGATGCTCGAGGCGGGCGAGCTGCAGAACCGGGCCCGTGCTCTCGCCGAGCACCTCGCCGGACGCGTGGAGGCCCTCGTCGGAGCGGGTGCCGTGGCCGTCCGCACCGCGGGGGTGTGGGCGGGGGTCGACGTCGACCCGGCGGTCGTCACCGCCCCCGAGGTCGCCCGGCGCCTCGTCGCACGCGGTGTGCTCGTCGACGTGGTCGGCGAGTCGACGATCGTGCTCGCCCCGCCGTTGATCATCCGGGCGACCGAGCTCGACTGGGCGATCGAGCAGCTGCGCGTCGTGCTCGCGGCCTGATCCCGCCTCGTCGCGATACAGCCGCAGGACCGGTGGGGCTGGTGGCAACGCCCGCCGACGGCGGGACGACACCAGCCCCACCGGTCCGACGGATGTATCGCCGAGCCCGCAGAATCCGCCGTTGACACGGTCGCCGCCGAGCCGCTACCGTGCTGGTCATACGTAGAAGCACACCGTCGTTCTTCTACGGATCGGCGCTCATACGTATGACCGTCGGAACCGCACGCCACGTCACAGGAGACCGGAATGCGCACTTCCCGAATCGCCGCCACCGCCGCCCTCGCGACCGCGGCGCTCGCCCTGGCCGCCTGCACACCGGGTGCCGCCACGAACACCGTCGCCCGAGCCGACACCCTGATCTACGGCAAGTCCGACGGCGGTACCACCTACGTCCGCAACTACAACGTCCTGGGTCCCGCGACCGAGAAGGCGCCCAACGCCGAGCTGATCTACGAGCCGCTCGCGCGCATCGACTACGCCAACGGCGCGGTGGTCGAACCCTGGCTCGCGCAGTCGCTGCAGTTCGACGAGGCCGGCACCGCGCTCACGATCGAGCTGCGCTCCGATGTCACATTCTCGGACGGCGAGGCGATGGATGCCGACGATGTCGTCTACTCGCTCTCGCTGCCGCTCGAGCGCCCCGAGCTCAACCTCGCCGGCGTCACCTACGAGGCGGTGAGCAAGATAGACGACGACACGGTCCAGGTCGACTTCGCCGAGCCCTCGTTCGCCGCTCTCAACCAGTTCGCGTCGAGCTCGCTGCCGGTCGTCCCCGAGCACATCTGGCGCGACCAGGACCTCATGAGCTGGACGAACCCCGACCCCGTGGGCACGGGTCCCTTCACGGTCGACGCGTTCGCGGCCCAGCAGGTGACGCTCAAGGCGCGCGACGACTACTGGGGCGGGCAGATGCCCATGACCTACCTCAAGGTGCTCGCGACCAACGCGGAGGCGGTCAAGGCGCAGCTGCTCCGCGGCGACGTCGACTGGGCCCCGGCCTCGTGGGCGGGCGCGGAGGAGGAGTTCGTCGCGCAGAACCCCGAGACGAACCTGTACCAGCTCTACGCCACCGGCGGCGCGTACTCGATGATGTACAACACCGCGCAGCCGCCCTTCGACAACGCCGACCTGCGGCGCGCGCTCGCGCTGTCGATCCCGCGCTCGGACATCACCGCGACGCTCAACCGGCCGGGCACCGAGGCGGGCCCCACGGGCCTCGTCGACCAGATCTACGCCGACTGGATCGCGCCGGAGTATCGCGGCGTCGTGCAGGAGGTGGATGCGGCTGCGGCGCAGGCCGCCCTCGCGGCATCCGGTTTCACGGTCGTCGACGGCGCCCTCGAGAAGGACGGGCAGCGGTATTCGCCGCGCCTGTCGTTCAACCAGGACTTCGGGTGGAACGCGTACGCCGACATCATGATCAACAGCTGGAAGTCGGTGCTGGGCATCTCGGTCGCCCCGGTTGGGGCCCCGGGGGCGACTCTCTACGACCAGCAGAAGACGGGCGACTTCGACCTGACCATCGCCACGACCGGCGGTGCGGGGGTCTACGGCGTCTACGGGTTCCTCGACAGCCGGTACGTCGAGCCGCTCGGCACCGCCGCCGCGACGAACATCGGGCGCTGGAACGATCCCGAGACCGACCGCATCCTGTCGGACATGACCCGCGCGGCCGACGAAGACACGCTGCGCTCGCTGGGGCAGGAGATGCAGCGGATCGTCGTCGACGAGGTGCCCTTCAGCCCGCTGTACAACTCGTACTGGTTCGTCGACGTCAACGCGACGTATTGGACCGGCTGGCCGACGCCCGACGACTTCGATGCGGTGCCCTTCCCGAGCCTCGGGCCCGACACCGTCCGCACGCTGCTCTCGCTGAAGCCCGCGTCATGACCGCGCTCGGTGGGGCTCCCACGCCCACGACGACGACGGCCCTGGCCGAGGTCTCGGCGCGCCGGAAGCCCCGCCGGCGCAGCGGAGCCTTCCTCCTCAAGCGCCTCGGGTTCTATCTGGTGGCCGCATGGTCGGCGATCACGCTGAACTTCGTCATCCCGCGCCTCATGCCCGGCGATCCGTCGGCGGCGATCATCGACCAGCTCGAACGGGTGAGCGGTCAGGCGCTCGCGCCGGAGGCGCTCGTGTCGATCCGCGGGCTCTTCGGCAACCCCGATCAGAACCTGTTGGAGCAGTACGGCGCCTACCTCGCCCAGCTGGCGAGGTTCGACCTCGGCGTGTCGATCTCGAACTTCCCGGTGCCGGTCGCCGATCTCGTCGGCGCCGGCCTGCCGTGGACGCTGCTGCTGGTGGGGACGACGACCGTCATCTCGTTCGTCCTCGGCACGATGCTCGGAGTCGCCGTCGGATGGCGGGCCGGGTCGAGGTTCGACTCGATCATGACGCCGCTCATCACGTTCGTCTCGTCGGTGCCCTACTTCTGGATCGCGCTGCTGGCCCTGTGGCTGTTCGGCTTCGTCGTCGGCTGGTTCCCGCTCTCGGGCGGGTACGACCCGAACTTGCCGATCTCGCTCGAGCCGGCGTTCCTGCTGAGCGTCATGCAGTACGGGGCGCTGCCCGCCCTGACGATCATCTTCTCGGCGTTCGGCGGGTGGATGCTGGGCATGCGCAACATGACCGTCACGACGGTGCGCGAGGACTACGTGCTCCTCGCGCAGGCCAAGGGCCTTTCTCCCGCGCGCGTGCGCTGGCGTTATGCGGCGCGCAACGCGATGCTCCCGCAGTTCACCGGCTTCGCGATGGCGCTCGGCGGCGTGGTCGGCGGGGCGCTGCTGACCGAGATCGTCTTCAGCTACCCGGGCATCGGATACCTGCTGTTCTCGGCGCTGCAGAAGCGCGACTATCCGGTCATGCAGGGCGTGTTCCTGCTCGTGACCCTCACCGTCCTGCTGGCCAACCTCATCGCCGACTCGCTCTACGTGTGGCTCGATCCCCGCGTCCGAGAGGAGAGCTGACATGCGTGCCTCCCTGCTCCGCAACGGCAAGGTGCTTTTCGGAGTCGTCGTGCTGGCGTTCTTCGTGCTGCTCGCGCTGCTGGGCCCCGTGCTGCTGTCGGCGCTCGGCCTCGACGCCCGCGCCAACGACATCTCGGCGATCGCCGCCCCGCCGAGCGCGGCGCATCCGCTGGGTACGACCCAGTTCGGTCAGGACGTGCTCGCGCAGGTCATCGAAGGCGCTCGGGGCTCGATGTTCGTGGGCTTCCTCGGGGCGGCCATCGGCACCGCGATCGCGATCGTCGTCGGTGTGCCGGCGGGCTACTTCGGCGGCACGACGGGCAACCTGCTGAACTTCCTCACCAACATCTTCCTCGTCATGCCGGTGCTGCCGCTGATCTTCGTCGTGGCCGGCTACCTGCAGGGCACGGGCCTGGTCATGATCGCGATCATCATCGGCGTGTTCGGCTGGGCCGGCGGGGCGCGGACGCTCCGTGCACAGGCCATGAGCGTGCGCAACCGCGACTTCGTCCAGGCCATGCGGATGCTGGGCGAGCCCCACCGCCGCCTCATCTTCGTCGAGGTGCTGCCGCACCTCTACGGCTGGATCGCGTCGATGTTCCTCGGCGGCCTCATCGGCGCCGTCATGGCCGAGGCCGGGCTCGCCTTCCTCGGGGTCTCGGACTCGTCGGCGATCAGCTGGGGCACCATGATCCAGGCCGCGCAGCAGCAGAGCGCGGTGCTGCGCGGGCTCTGGTGGTGGTTCGTGCCGCCGGGCCTGTGCATCGCTCTGGTCGGCACGGCCGCCGCGCTCATCAACTTCGGCGTGGACGAGCTCGCCAACCCCAAGCTGCGGGCGGCGAGCCGGCGCGTCGCGAAGCGCACCGCCTCGGTGCGCCGGGAGGCCGCCGTGCTCGAGACGACCGGTGCAGAGAGGGCATGACATGACGATGATCCAGGAGAGACGACCGGACGCGCCCTCGGATGCCGCGGGCTCGGACGTGCTGCTCGAGGTGCGGGGGCTCACGGTCGAGTACGCCGGAGCGACGGGCGCGGTGCGCGCGTGCGCCGATGTCACCTTCGACCTGCAGCGCGGCGAGATCCTCGGTGTCGTGGGGGAGTCGGGATCGGGCAAGTCGACGCTCATCACGGCGCTCACGCGGTTGCAGCGGCCGCCGGCTGTCACGACGGCGGGAAGCGTGGTCTACCACCCTGGCGAGGGCGGAGCGGGGATCGATCTCGTCCAGCTCAGCCCGCGGCGGCTGCGGGGGCTCCGCTGGACGCGACTGTCGATCGTGCTGCAGAGCGCGATGGACGCGCTCAACCCGGTCACCCGAGTCGGCGAGCAGTTCGTCGACGTGCTGCGCACCCACGACCGCTCGATGAGCCGGGCCGCGGCGTGGGAGGAGGCGCGGCGGCTGCTCGGACTCGTCGGCATCTCGGCCGACCGTGCGCGGAGCTTCCCGCACGAGCTGTCGGGCGGGATGCGGCAGCGTGCGACCATCGCGCTGGCCCTCGCGTGCCGACCCGAGCTCGTCGTCATGGATGAGCCGACGACGGCGGTCGATGTCGTGATGCAGCGGCAGATCCTCGCCCAGGTGCTGCGGTTGCGGCGCGAGCTCGGGTTCGCCGTCGTGTTCGTCACGCACGACCTGTCGCTGCTGCTCGAGCTCGCCGACCGCATCGCCGTCATGTACGCCGGCCGCATCGTCGAGCTCGCGGCGTCGCGCGAGATCTACCGCTCGCCGCTGCATCCGTACACGCAGGGGCTGCGTGATTCGTTCCCGCCGTTGCACGCGCCGATCCAACGGCTCGAGGGCATCCCGGGAACGCCGCCCGATCTGCGTCTGCTCCCCGCGGGCTGCCCGTTCGCGCCCCGGTGCCCCCACGCGTTCGACCGATGCCGGTCGGAACTGCCGCAGCTCACCCCGCACGGCGAACGGTCCGTCGCCTGCCACCTGCGCGAACCCGAGGAGGTCGGCTCATGAATGAGACCACGACGATCGAGCCCCCGATCGAGCCCGCGCCCGTGCTCGAGGCCGTCGGCGTCACCAAGCACTTCACCGTCACCTCGGGGCTCGGCGCCAAGGCGACCGTGCACGCGGTCGAGGACATCACGCTCCGGCTCGTCCCCGGCCGGGTCACGGCCGTCGTCGGCGAGAGCGGGAGCGGCAAGACGACGCTCGCGCGGCTGCTCGCGCGCTTCTACGAACCCACCTCGGGCACCGTCCGCCTCGAGGGGCGACCCGTCGAGCGGCCGACCGGTCAGGAAGAGCTCGCGTACCGGAAGGCGGTGCAGCTGATCTTCCAAGACCCCTTCGGGTCGCTCAACCCGCTGCACCGCGTACGGCACAACATCGACAGGGCGATCCGCCTGCATCACCGCGGGCTCTCGCGCGCACAGCGACTCGGCCGCGCGCGCGAGCTGCTGGAACGCGTCGCGCTGACCCCGGCCGACGACTACCTCGAGAAGTTCCCGCATGAGCTGTCGGGCGGTCAGCGCCAGCGCGTGGTGATCGCGCGGGCGCTCGCCGTCGAGCCTCGTGTCCTCCTCGGCGACGAACCGATCTCGATGCTCGACGTCTCGATCCGGCTGGAGATGCTGAATCTGCTCGACCGGCTTCGTCGCGAGGACGGTCTCGCCCTGCTGTACATCACCCACGACATCGCGAGCGCTCGCTACCTCTGCGATGACATCGTGGTGATGTACGCGGGCCGCATCGTCGAGATGGGGCCGAAGGAGGCGGTGATCGCCGATCCGCAGCATCCGTATACGAAGCTGCTCATCGAGTCGTCGCCCGACCCGCAGGGCGACCCCGACCGCGATCGTGACGCCGTCTTCGGATCGGCCGACGACCTGGGCGAGCCGCCGAGCCTGATCGACCCGCCGAGCGGATGCCGCTTCCACCCGCGGTGCCCGTTCGCGATGGAGCAGTGCCGGACGACGCGTCCGCCGCGGATCGCCGTGGGGCCCGACCATGGCGCAGACTGCTGGCTGCACGACGTCGGTCGCGGGCACGAGCTCGCCGGTTCATCGATGACGCAGCTCGTCTCCCGCACCCTGACCGAGGAGGTCCCGTGACCACGCCCGCCGCGCGCCCGCGCTCCATCCGCCAGTCCGACGTGGCCCGCCTCGCCGGGGTGTCGCAGTCGGCGGTGTCACGCGTGATCAGCGGCGACGCCGCGCGGATCCCCGACGAGACCCGGCGGCGCATCCACGAGGCGATCGCCGAGCTCGGCTACGTGCCCAACCCCGTCGCACGCAATCTCCGCGGCTCACGCACGCAACTGCTCGGAGTGCACACGTTCGAGCCGCTCTTCCCGAACGCCCGCGAGGGCTTCTACGTCGAGTTCCTGCTCGGCATCGAGCAGCGCGCCGAGGAGACGGGCCACGACCTCGTGCTGTTCAGCTCGACGGGCGACGGTGCCGGCGGACGGCGGATCTACCGCGACGAGACGAACCGGTTGCGCATCGCCGACGGCAGCGTCCTCCTGGGCGTCTCGCCCGACCGCGACGAGCTCGCCAAGCTCTGGCGCGAGGGATACCCCTTCATCCACATCGGTCGTCGCGATGTGCCGGGCGCCGACATCCCGTGCATCATCCCCGATTACCGCGCAGCGGCATCCGAGATCGTCGGACGCCTGCACGAGCTCGGGCATCGCGACCTCGTCTATCTGCGCGATTCCATCGACGTCGAACCCTACGAGGACCGCCGCGCCGGGTACGCCGAGGCGGTCACTCGTCTCGGCATCGCCGACGCATCGCCCGGGTACCGCGAGGGCCGGGCGGGTGTGCCCGACGAGGTCGTCGACGCTCTCGCGAGTGGCCTGTGCACCGCCGCCGTCGCCGAGAGCGAGCGCGTCGCCGCCGAGCTGCGCACCCGGCTGACGGAGCGCGGCGTCGACATCCCCGGCGACGTCTCGGTCGCCGTCCTCGAGGACACCAGCGCCGGGGACGTGCGATGGGACGACCTCCGCATCCCGCGCCAGGAGATCGGGCGCATGGCCGTCGACCGCCTCATCGAGATGGTGGACGATCCGGATGCCGCCCGCGAGAGCACGTTCGTCGCGTGCGAGGTGGTCGCCGGCGCCACGGTCGCCCGCGTTAAGGAGGAACGAGGATGACCGAGCCGATCGACCTGCTGATCATCGGAGGCGGCGTCGGCGGGGTGGCCGCGGCCATCACCGCGACCCGCCTCGGCCTGCGGGTCGTGATGACCGAGGAATCGGGCAGACTCGGGGGGCAGCTGACCTCCCAGGCCGTGCCGCCCGACGAGCACGCCTGGATCGAGCAGCCGACGACGTCGCCGAGCTACGCCGAGTTCCGGAGGCGTGTGCGCGACTACTATCGCCGCAACTACCCCGTGACCGCGGAGGCGGCGGCCGAGCAGGTCTTCAACCCGGGACGCGGCATCGTCAGCCGGCTCTGCCACGAGCCTCGTGTGGCCGACGCGGTCATCGACGAAATGCTCGCGCCGTGGCTCGCGACCGGGAGACTGCGGATCCTGCGAGACCACGAGCCGGTCGCCGTCGAGGTCGTGGGCGACCGGATCGAGGCTGTCGTCGTCCGCGGCAGCACGGGGGAGGAGATCGTGCTGACGGCCCCGATCGTCGTGGATGCCACCGAGCTCGGCGACCTGCTCGAGCTGGCTCGAGTCGAACACGTCATCGGAGCCGAGGGGGCCGACGACACCGGCGAGCTGCACGCCCCGGCCGTCGCCGATCCGATGGATCAGCAGGCGGTGTCGTGGTGCTTCGCGATCGAGCACCGCGAGGGCGAGGACCACGTCGGCGACCGACCCGCGCGCTACGAGCACTGGCGGACGCACGTCGATGCGTTCTGGCCGGGGCCGCAGCTGTCGTGGACCGACATCGAACCGATCGGCCTGCACGAACGCACACGGCCGCTCTTCCAGGAGATCGACACCCCCGAGGTGCCCTTCGATCTGTGGCGGTACCGTCGTGTGCTCGCCGCCGCGAACTTCACCGGCGGGATCTCCGACGTCACGCTCGTGAACTGGCCGCAGATCGACTACTGGGAGGCACCGCTCCTCGGGGTCGACGCCGCAGCGGCCGATCGGGCCCGCGCGGCGAGCCGCGAGCTGTCGGAGTCGTTCCTGTACTGGATGCAGACCGAGGCGCCCCGTCACGACGGCGGCACCGGATATCCGGGTCTCCGCCTGCGCGGCGACGTCACCGGCACCGCCGACGGATACGCCGACCGCGTCTACATCCGCGAGGCGCGACGCGCGGTGACCGAGTTCCGCGTGCTCGAGCAGCACGTCGGGGTGCAGGCCCGCGGTGCGGGGGTGGGGAGCGCCGTGTTCGACGACAGCGTCGGGCTCGGGCACTACCGCATCGACCTGCATCCCTCGACGGCGGGTCGCACGTACGTCGACATCGAGTCGTACCCGTTCCAGATCCCGCTGGGCGCGCTGCTGCCGGTGCGCGTGGACAATCTGCTGCCGGCCGCGAAGAACATCGGCTCGACCCACATCACCAACGGCTGCTACCGGCTGCATCCGGTCGAATGGAGCATCGGCGAGGCCGTCGCCGCACTCGCCGCCGTCGCGCTCGCCGAACGCGTGCCGCCGCGCGCCGTTCGGGCGCAGCCGCGACTGCTCGACGACCTGCGCCGGGTGCTGACGGGCCGGCTCGGCATCACGCTGCGCTGGCCGGAAGAGGTGCGCACGCACCACTGGAAGCCGCGGGAACGAACCCGCCACATCGTCCCGTCGCGCTGACGCGCCGGGATCGTGCGCCGGCGACGAGGCCGGCGCACGTGTCAGGAAGGACGGATCCATGCCCCCTCTCTCCCACCGGCCCCATCCCGCCGCGCGCCGGCGCGGACGCTTGCGGCGACGTTTCGGCGCCGCCGTCTCGGCGGTCGCGCTCATCGCCGGCCTCGCGTGGGCCGCACCCACCGCGGCCGTCGCCGACGGGTCGCTCCCGGCCCTGTCGACCCAGGGCAACCGCGTCGTCGACGCCACCGGCGCCGATGTCGCCCTGCGCGGGGTGTCGGTGCTCGCCCCCGAGCAGAACGACCTCTGCGACTACTGCGATTCGCGTCCGACCTCCGAGATGATCGATCTCGCGGCGGCCTGGGGATCGAAGGTGGTGCGCCTGCCGGTCACCGAGATCTCGGCGACCACCGACCTCGCCGCCTACGACGCCGAGTACATCGCGCCGTACGTGCAGCAGGCCGTCGACCTCGGCATCTACCTGATCATCGACCTGCACCTCGTCCGCGACTACGGCGACGGGGCGGGCGCAGTGCCGCGCTCGACGGTCGAGCGCTTCTGGGACTACATCGCCCCGCAGTACGGCGATGTGACCAACGTCGTCTTCGAGGTCTTCAACGAGCCCATCAACCCCGCGAGCTGGTCGACGTGGAAGGCCTACATCCAGCCCGTCGTCGACGGCATCCGGGAGACCGCGCCCGACACCCTGCTGCTGATGGGCTCGCCCCAGTGGAGCACGTTCGTCAACGGCGCGGTGACCGACCCGATCGCCG
Organism: Microbacterium sp. AISO3; assembly: GCF_002204305.1. Taxonomy (NCBI): domain Bacteria; kingdom Bacillati; phylum Actinomycetota; class Actinomycetes; order Micrococcales; family Microbacteriaceae; genus Microbacterium; species Microbacterium sp. AISO3. The sequence continues at coordinate 190,807 of NZ_NHRF01000007.1, forward strand.
GCGGCAACATCGCCTACGTCTTCCACATCTACCCCAACCAGGGGGCACCGACGACGGCGCTGCTCGACAGCAAGTTCGGCAACGCCGCACAGCAGATTCCCGTCGTCATCACCGAGTTCGGGTGGAATCCGCCCGGGGAGTTCTCCGACAGCATCACGGCGGGGACCACGACGAACTGGGGCGTGCCGTTCCGCACCTACCTCGACGCGCGCCCGTGGATCGGGTGGCAGGCATGGATCCTCGACAACTTCTGGAAGCCGCAGATGTTCGACTACGACTGGAACATCCTCGGCGGCGAGCACCAGGGGCAGTTCGTCAAGGACTGGCTGGGCGGCCTGCCCAACGTCTCGCCGTGCGCCTCGCACGACGGCCTCGGGGCCGCGGTCACGGTGTCATCGACGTACTCCGCGGCGTTCCCCGGCTCGCGCCTCGTCGACGGCGACTGCACCGACGCCGGCCGGTGGCTCTCGGCGGTGGGCGATGCGACGCCGACGGCGACGATCGAGCTGGCCGCGCCGCAGCGGGTGAGCTCGCTCGGCGTCTACAGCGGGTTCGGCGGCGGGGCCGGAACCGGCGTCGTGCTGGTCGACTTCACGGTCGAGGTCCGCACCGCAGCGGGATGGCAGCAGGTCGCCGCCATCACCGGCAACACGCAGGCGGCGCGCGAGGTCGCGATCGGGGTCGACGGCGTCGAAGCGGTGCGCCTGGTGATCACGAACCCCTCGGCTTCGACCACCGAGGCCAAGATCGCCCGCGTCTACGAGCTCGCCGTGCGCGGCTGATCTCGCCTCGTCGCGATACAGCTGCAGGACCGGTGGGGCTGGTGTCAACGCCCGCCGGCGGCGGGACGACACCAGCCCCACCGGTCCGACGGATGTATCGCCGAACCTGCGCGCCGGATGTCAACCCGGCGAGCGAAACGAACCGGGAAATACTGACGCAACACAGCCCGGATTAGGCTCGCATCCATGGGTGACCTCTTCGACGGATACGGCTCGACGCTGACGCCGCGCAAGACCGTGACGGGGGTGCCGCCGTACGACGAGATGTTCGAGGTCTCGGGCACTCTGCCCGCTCCGGGCAGCTCGCGTGCGGCATACCGCGAGCTCTACCAGGCGCTCGCGCAGATGACCCAGGAGGAGCTCCGGGGACGCACCGAGTCGCTCGCGAGCTCGTACCTCGCGCAGGGCGTCACGTTCGACTTCGCGGGAGAGGAGCGGCCCTTCCCGCTGGATGCCGTTCCCCGCGTCATCGACTACGACGAGTGGTCGCACGTCGAGTCGGGCGTGAAGCAGCGCGTGCGCGCCCTCGAGGCCTTCCTCGACGACGCGTACGGCCACCAGTTCTGCGTCCGCGACGGTGTGCTGCCGGCGAAGCTCATCGCCTCCTCGCAGTACTACTACCGTCAGGCGGCCGGCATCCGCTCCGCCAACGGCGTGCGCATCCAGGTCTCCGGCATCGACCTCATCCGTGACGAGCACGGCGAGATGCGGGTTCTCGAAGACAACGTGCGCGTGCCCTCGGGGGTCAGCTACGTCATCTCGAACCGCCGGGTGATGGCCCAGACCCTGCCGGAGCTGTTCGTCTCGATGCGGGTGCGCCCCGTGGGCGACTACCCCAACAAGCTGCTGCAGGCGCTGCGCGCCTCGGCCCCTCCCGGAGTCGACGACCCCAACGTCGTCGTGCTCACCCCGGGCGTCTACAACTCCGCGTACTTCGAGCACACGCTGCTCGCGCGTCTCATGGGCGTCGAGCTCGTCGAGGGCCGCGACCTGGTCTGCTCGGGCGGCAAGGTGTTCATGCGCACGACGCGCGGCCCGCAGCGCGTCGACGTCATCTACCGTCGGGTCGACGACGACTTCCTCGACCCGCTGCAGTTCCGTGCCGACTCGATGCTCGGCGCTCCGGGGCTCATGCTCGCGGCGCGCCTGGGCAACGTCACGATCGCCAACGCGGTGGGCAACGGCGTCGCGGACGACAAGCTGCTGTACACCTACGTCCCCGACCTCATCCGGTACTACCTCGCGGAGGAGCCCATCCTCAAGAACGTCGACACCTGGCGCCTCGAAGACCCGGGCGCGCTCGAGGAGGTGCTCGACCGCCTCGACGAGCTCGTCGTGAAGCCGGTCGACGGCTCGGGCGGCAAGGGGCTCGTGGTGGGGCCCGACGCCTCACCCGCCGAACTCGAGAAGCTCCGCAAGAAGCTGCTCGCCGACCCGCGCGGCTGGATCGCGCAGCCCGTCGTCATGCTCTCGACGATCCCGACGCTCGTCGAGGACGGCATGCGTCCCCGCCACGCCGACCTCCGCCCGTTCGCGGTCAACAACGGCGAGGAGGTGTGGGTGCTGCCGGGCGGCCTCACCCGCGTCGCGCTGCCGGAGGGCCAGCTCGTCGTCAACTCCAGCCAGGGCGGCGGATCGAAGGACACGTGGGTCGTCGGAGGCGATGCGCCCCGGACGGCCGAGTACAGCCAGGGCAACCTCGCCGGGCTCGTGGCCGACCAGGCGTCGACGCAGGCGATCCCGATCATCTACGACGAGCAGGACGAGCCGGCCCATTCGCCGCAGGACCATCCCGGCGGCCTGAGCGAGCAGCAGGAGCAGCAGCAGCAGACCGGGGGTGCGACGTGCTGAGCCGCATCGCCGAGAGCCTCTTCTGGATCGGACGCTACATCGAGCGGAGCGACGGCACCGCCCGCATCCTCGATGTGCACCTGCAGCTGCTGCTCGAGGACCCGTGGATCGACGAGGACACCGCCTGCCGGTCGCTCCTGTCGGTCATGGGGTCGTTCCCGCCCGAGGGCCTCGATACAGTGACCCGTCAGGACGTGCTGACCCGGCTCGCGGTCGACCGCACCAACCCGTCCAGCATCGCCTACTCGCTGCAGTCGGCTCGCGAGAACGCCCGCCGCGCGCGAGAGATCGTCTCGACCGAGCTGTGGGAGACCCTCAACACGACCTACTCCCGGATGCCGCGGCGGCTCAACGCCGAGAAGGTGCACGAGTTCTTCCACTGGGTGCGCGAGCGCGCGGCGCTGGCCGTCGGCGTCACCGACTCGTCGACGAGCCGCGACGAGGCCTGGCAGTTCTTCACGCTCGGCCGCTCGATCGAGCGCACCGACATGACGGCGCGGCTGCTCGCGACCCGGTCGCTGACCGAGGAGTCCGGCCCGTCGTGGACGACGATCCTCCGCTCCTGCGGCGCGTACGAGGCGTACCTGCGCACCTACCGCGGCATGCCGAGCGCGCGCAACGCCGCGGAGTTCCTGCTGCTCGATCGGCTCTTCCCGCGCTCGATCATCCACTCGATCCAGCGCGCCGAGGAATGCATGAGTGCGATCGACCCGGTCGCCGACCGCGTGGGCCACTCCAATGCGGTGCTCCGCGCGCTCGGCCGCATCCGCAACGACCTCGAGTACCGGCCGCTGGGCGAGATCCTGTCGGAGCTGCCCGAGCACATGGACAACGTGCAGAAGGTGACCCGCGAGGCCTCCGAGGCGATCCGGAGCCGTTTCTTCCCCACCGCGGCGGAACCGAACTGGATCGGAGAGACCTCGTGAAGCGTCTGCGCATCGAGCACACGACCGGGTTCACCTACCCCGGCGACGTCGCCGCGTCGTACAACGAGGCGCGGATGCTGCCGAGCTCGACCGACAGCCAGTTCGTGCTGAGCTCGCAGCTCGACATCGACCCGACGACGGCGGTCAACCACTACGTCGACTACTTCGGCACCCGGGTCGCGGCGTTCGACGTGCTGGCCGCCCACCGTTCGCTCGCGATCACGGCCCGCTCGCTCGTCGAGGTGCGGCCGCGCCCCATCGAGCACCGCCAGATCTCGTGGGAGGAGCTGGCCGCCGAGACCGAGCGCTCGATCCACACGGTCGAGCAGCTGGGGCAGACCGCCCGCACCGCGCCGCATCCGGAGGTCATGCAGCTCGCCCGCGAGATCGCGGCGTCTCACGACGAGCCGGGGCCGGCGGCGCACGCGATCGCGATCGCGATCGGGGACGCCGTGGAGTACATGACCGGCGTCACGGGAGTGCACTCGACGGCGGCGGAGTCGTGGCCCGAGCGCAAGGGCGTATGCCAGGACATCGCGCACATCACCCTCGGGGCGCTGCGCAGCGTCGGCATCCCCGCCCGCTACGTCTCGGGATACCTGCATCCCGATCCCGACGCGCAGGTCGGTGCGCCGGTGACGGGTGAGTCGCACGCCTGGATCGAGTGGTTCGCCGGCGACTGGCAGGGTTTCGATCCGACGAACAACGTCGAGATCAGCGACCGGCACGTGCTGGTCGGGCGCGGGCGCGACTACAACGACGTCCCGCCGCTGCGCGGCGTGTTCGCGGGGCCCTACAAGAGCGCCCTGCACGTCACGGTGACGATCACCCGCGAGGCGTGACCTCGGCGGCATCCGCTTCATCCGCCTCGCGGCGGGTGCCCCGGCCGAGGGATGCCGTCGCGGCGAGGCCCAGCACGAGGAATCCGGCCGCGGCGAAGCTCGCGGCGCGCGTGCCGTCGGAGAGGGCGGCTCTCGCGTCGGTCGCGATGTCGGCGGTCTGCGGTGAGGCCTCGAGGCCCGCGATCGCGCCGCCCGCGCTCTCGACGACGGCGCTGACGACCTCATCGCGCTGCTCGGGCGGGATGCCCCGATCGTCGAGTCGCGTCGCGAGGGCGCCGGAGGTCGTCGAGAACAGGATGGTTCCGAGGATCGCGATGCCGAGCGCGGCGCCGAGCTGACGGGCGGTCGACTGCGTGCCGGACGCCTGTCCTCCCTCGGCGACGGGGACGTCGGCGAGCACGACACCGGTCAGCTGCGCCGTGGCGAGGCCCACGCCGATGCCGTAGACGAACAGCGCGGGGATGAGCGGACCCCAGGTGGCATCCGGCCCGATGACGAGGGCGACGCCGGCGACGCCGACGATCTCGGCCGCGAGGCCCGCGCGCACCACCCACACCGGCGCGACCTTGCCCGACAGGGCGCCGGCCAGCCCGCTCGCGACGAACGAGCCCGCGGCGAGGGCGAGCAGCACGAGGCCCGTCTGGACCGCCTCGAAACCGAGCGCGAACTGCAGCCACAGGGGGAGGGCGAGGATGATGCCGAACTCGCCGAGCGCGACGACGAGAGCGGCGAGGTTTCCGTTGCGGAACGACGGGATGCCGAAGAGCCCGAACGCCAGCAGAGTGGGCTGGCCGGCACGGCGACGGTGCAGGCCCCAGGCGATGAAGGCCGCGATCGCGAGGGCCGAGACCGCGAACGCGATCGGGACGGGCGAGAGGTCGCCGGGCCACGACGCGCCGAAGAGCTCGGGACGCTGGTCGACGGTCCACCAGCCGTAGGTACGTCCCTCGATGAGGCCGAAGACGAGGGTTCCCATGGCGATGACCGACAGGACGGCTCCGACGACGTCGATCCGCGTCGCGCCGCCGCGCGACTCGTCGACCGTGAGCAGGACGCCCACAACGATGAGGATGCCGAGCGGGATGTTGATGCCGAAGGCCCAGTGCCACGAGAACGTCGTCGTCAGCCAGCCGCCGAGCAGCGGTCCGACCGCGGCCATGCCGCCGATGGTCGAACCCCAGACGGCGAAGGCGATGCCGCGCTCGCGGCCGCGGAAGGTCGCGTTCAGCAGCCACAGCGTGGTCGGCAGGATCATCGCGCCGCCGACGCCCTGCACGAAACGGGCGAGGATGAGCAGGTCGCCGGTCGACGCGAGCACCGCGCCCACGGAGGCGAGCGCGAAGACGACGACGCCGGTCAGCAGCATCCTGCGGCGGCCGACCCGATCGGCGATGCTGCCGAAGACGAGCAGCAGTGAGGCGAATACGAGGGTGTACGCCTCCTGCACCCACTGCACCTGGGTCGAGGTGATGCCGAGGTCGTCGACGATCGAGGGGACGGCGACGTTGACGATCGTCGAGTCCACGATGATGAGTGCGACGGCGATGCTGATGAAGACGAGTCCCGCCCACCGGCGGCGTGCCGAAGTTTCCATGATTGCTAGAATAGCTAGCAAAATTGCGGGCACAAGGCGTGGTTCGCGCAACGCGAAAACGGCCGGTCCCGCGGGGAACCGGCCGTCTCGATCGAGCCCGTGGATCAGGCGGGCGGGTCGCCCGGGTCGAGCGTCTTCAGCATGTCCTCCTCGGCGGCGTTGTCGGCCGTGAGCTCGTCCTCGGTGGTCTCATCGCCACCGCGGGGTGCGTCGTCGGTGATCGACTGCTCGGCGCTGGGATCGTCGAGGTGACGGTCGCCTGTGGGCTCTTCGGACGGGATCGCGCTGTCTCCGGCGCCGCCGGCCGGGTTGTCGTGGCTGCTCATGGGCGCGACGTTACGCTCGCCGTCGCCGCGCGCGGCACCCCTTGACACGCGATCCGGCCGTGGTGCCGATACACCCGTCGGATCGGCGTGACGGGAGTGGTGACGGCCTCCGCCTGAGGCCACTCCCGCACCGCCGGTCCGACGAATGTATCGCCGCCAGGCGCTGGGGCTAGGCGCGGGGCTCGTAGCGACGCGGTGCGTGCGTGCGGGCGACGAGATCGCGGAGCGCCTCGAGCGAGCCCGACACGAACCCCGCGGCGCGGGCCTGCACCAGCACGTTGCCGAGCGCCGTCGCCTCGACGGGGCCGGCGAGAACCGGCATTCCGGCGCGATCGGCCGTGCGCTGGCACAGCAGCTCGTTGAGCGCTCCGCCTCCGACGACGTGGATCGTCCGGACGTCGACGCGGCCGAGGCGAGCGGCGTCGGCCACGGCATCGGCGAACGCCTGCGCAAGCGACTCGACGATCGACCGGGTGTACTCGGCGCGCGTGCGCGGCGGTGCGACATCGTGCTCGGCGCACCACGCGTCGATGCGGGAGGTCATCTCGCCGGGGGCGAGGAAACGCGGGTCGTTGACGTCGAAGACGACGCCATCCGCTTCGCGTGCGGCGTCGAGCAGCGTCGGCAGGTCGATCCGGTGCCCCTCGTGCCGTTCCCACTGACGGACGGCCTCGCTCAGCACCCACAGGCCCATGACGTTGTGCAGCAGGCGGATGCGGCCGTCGACGCCGCCCTCGTTCGTGAAGTTCGCCTCGAGCGCGGCGCGGCTGAGCACGAGGTGGTCGACCTCGACGCCGACGAGGCCCCACGTGCCGCAGGAGATGTAGGCCGCGGCATCCGGCTGCATCGGCACGGCGACGACGGCCGAGGCGGTGTCGTGCGAGCCGACGGCGGTGACGGGCGTGCCCTCGGGTGCTCCGATCGACGCCGCGACGTGCGCCCGCAGCGGGCCGAGTCGATCACCCGGTGCGATGAGCGGGGGGAGGATGCCGCGGGGGATGCCGAGCGCCGAGACGAGGGCGCCGTCCCATGAGGCCTGCAGCACCCGCAGGAGTCCGGTCGTCGACGCGTTGGTCTGCTCGGCGCGGGCCTCGCCGGTCAGCCAGTACCCGACGAGGTCGGGTACGAGGAGGGCGGTGTCGGCGAACGCGAGCACCTCCGGGTCTTCGGCGGCGAGCTGGTACAGCGTGTTGAACGGCAGGAACTGCAGGCCGTTGCGCTCGAAGAGCTCGGCGTGCGGAAAGCGGGCGTGCACGCTCTCGACCCCGCGCGCGGTGCGCTCGTCGCGGTAGTGGAACGGTTCGCCCAGCATCCGCCCGCCGCGCAGCAGCCCGTAGTCGACAGCCCACGAGTCGACGCCGATCGAGGCGAGGCCGGGGGTCGTGCGGAACGCGTCGCGCAGCCCTCCCAGCACCGCGCCGTACATGCCCACGAGGTTCCAGTGCAGGCCGTCGCCCGCGTGCACCGGGTCGTTGGCGAATCGCGCGACCGTCTCGGTCTCGAGCGTGTCTGCCCCCACATGCCCCACGATGACCCGCCCACTGGTGGCCCCGAGATCCACCGCCGCCACATTCCCCGACACGCTCACGCGCGGCATCCTTCCCTCGAGTGCACGGCCTGCCGCCGAGTGCACGACTTCGGAGCGTGCGGATGCCGTGCACTCGGCGCGAAGCCGTGCATTCGAGTGCCCGCGTTCATCGGAGGAACGCGGCGGCGACGCCGGAGTCCACGGGGATGTGCAGGCCGGTCGTGCGCGAGAGCTCGGGGCCGGTGAGGACGTAGACCGCGTCGGCGACGTTCTCGGGCACCACCTCGCGCTTGAGGATCGTGCGGTTGGCGTAGAACTGGCCGAGGTCCTCCTCGTTGACGCCGTAGGTGGCGGCGCGGTTGGCGCCCCAGCCGGAGGCGAAGATGCCCGAGCCGCGCACGACACCGTCGGGGTTGATGCCGTTCACGCGCACGCCGTGCTCGCCGAGCTCGACCGCCAGCAGCCGCACCTGGTGGGCCTGGTCGGCCTTCGTCGCCGAGTACGCGATGTTGTTGGGACCTGCGAAGACGGAGTTCTTCGACGAGATGTAGATGACGTCGCCGCCCATCCTCTGCTCGATGAGTGCCTTCGCTGCCGCCTTGGAGACGAGGAACGACCCCTTCGCCATGACGTCGTGCTGCAGGTCCCAGTCCTTCTCGGTGGTCTCCAGCAGCGGCTTCGACAGCGACAGCCCGGCGTTGTTGACGACGAGGTCGATGCCCCCGAACGCCAGCAGCGTCGCGTCGATCGCGGCCTGCACGCCGTCCGCGTCCGCGACGTTGGCCGCGACGCCGATCGCGACGTCGGTGCCGCCGAGCTCGGCGGCGGCAGCCTTCGCCTTCTCGAGGTCGAGGTCGGCGACGACGATGCACGCGCCCTCGGCCGCGAGCCGGGTGGCGATGGCCTTGCCGATGCCGGATGCCGCACCCGTGACGAACGCGATGCGCCCCTGGTGGGTCTTGGGCTTGGGCATCCGCTGGAGCTTGGCCTCTTCGAGGGCCCAGTACTCGATGCGGAACTTCTCGGCGTCCGAGATCGGCGCGTACGTCGAGAGGGCCTCGGCGCCGCGCATGACGTTGATCGCGTTGACGTAGAACTCACCGGCGACGCGCGCGGTCTGCTTGTTCGCGCCGTACGAGAACATCCCCACACCCGGAACCAGCACGATGAGCGGGTCGGCGCCGCGGATCGCCGGCGAGTCCGCGTCGGCGTGGGCGTCGTAGTACGCCTGGTAGTCGGCGCGGTACTCGGCGTGCAGCTCGTGCAGACGGGCGATCTGCTCCTCGGCCGTTGCCGTCGCGGGAACGTCGAGGATGAGGGGCTTGACCTTCGTGCGCAGGAAGTGGTCGGGGCAGCTCGTGCCCAGAGCGGCGAGAGCGGGCGCCTTCTCGGATGCCAGGAAGTCGAGCACGACGTCGGCGTCGGTGTAGTGGCCGACCATCGGCTTGTCGGTCGAGGCGATGCCGCGGATCGTGGGGGCGAGGGCGGCGGCGCGGGCGCGGCGCTCGGTCTCGGGCAGCGCCTGGAACCCGGCGCGCACGCCGCCGAAGGGCTCTGCCGCGCCGTGCTCGTCGATGTAGGCCTGCGCGGTCTCGATGATCCAGAGGCTGTTCGCCTCGGCCTCATCCGAGGTGTCGCCCCACGCCGTGATGCCGTGCCCGCCGAGGATGCACCCGATCGCCTGCGGGTTCTGCTTCTTGATCTCGGCGATGTCGAGGCCGAGCTGGAAGCCGGGCCGCCGCCACGGCACCCAGACCACCTTCTCGCCGAAGATCTTCGCCGTCAGCTCCTCGCCGTCGGCGGCGGTCGCGATGGCGATGCCGGCGTCGGGATGCAGGTGGTCGACGTGCGCGGCATCCACCAGTCCGTGCATCGCCGTGTCGATCGAGGGGGCCGCCCCGCCCTTGCCGTGAAGGCAGTAGTCGAATGCGGCGACCATCTCGTCCTCGCGCTCGACCCCGGGGTAGACGTTCACCAGTGCCCGCATCCGGTCGAGGCGCAGCACCGCGAGCCCCGACTCGGTCAGGGTGCCGAGGTCGCCGCCGGAGCCTTTGACCCAGAGCAGCTCGACGGGCTCACCGGTGACGGGGTCGATGTCGGTGCCCTTGGCGGAGGTGTTGCCGCCGGCGTAGTTGGTGTTCTTCGGGTCGGAGCCCAGGCGGTTGCTGCGCGCGATGAGGTCGGCGGCTGCGGCGGAGGTCATGGCTTTCCTTCGGGGGTAGGGAGGGGAGGTCAGGATGCGGCGAGGCCGGCGAATCGCTGCGCGATGCGTGCCATCGAGGCGGCGAAGCCCGGGTGCTCGGGCCGGTTGAGGTGGCCGTGGTCGGTGCCCGGCTCGACGACGACTTCCACGTCGCCACCGGCCTCTCGCAGGGTCGCGGCGAACACGTCGCCCGAGACGCTCAGCTCGTCGATCTCGCTGTTGATCATGAGCGTCGGGGGGAACCCCCGCAGCTCGGTCGCCGACGCGAGGCCCGGGACAGCGGCGATCGGCGCGCCGATCACCGAACCGCCGAGGTAGTTCTCGTACATGTCACGGACGACGTCGGCTCCGAACCGGTCGTGCTCGGGGTGAGCGGCGAGGGCGGCACGCAGCGCCGGGCCGGGGGCCGGCTGCACGGCGAGCAGCGTGGGGTAGGCCAGCACGACGAGGCGGGGCAGGATGCCGTCCGCGCCGAGCAGGCGCAGGGTCGCGCCCGTCGCGAGGTTCGCGCCGGCGCTTGCCCCGCCGATCGCGAGACGCGTCACGCCGAGCTCCTCGGCGTGTGAGGTCGCCCACTCCCAGGCGCGCAGGACGTCGTCGGATGCCGCCGGGTAGCGGTTGCCGCTGCGGTCGTCCGTCTGCTGGTCGGCGCCGTCCCAGGTCGGCGGGACCGGGGCGAGGCGGTAGTCGACGGAGAAGACCGTCGTCCCCGCCGCGGCGAGCCCGCGGGCCACGGCATCCGCTTCCGGCATGTCGAGGTCGCCGAACGCGAACCCGCCGCCGTGCATCCAGACCAGTCCGGTGCCGTCGGGCTCGGTCGCGCGGTAGAGCCGGATGAGCCCGTCCGCCTCGGAGGTGGGGGAGGACGCGGCCGGGGCGGCGGCGCTCACCGGGCCACCCGCTCTTCCGCCGGCGTCGGGACGTGCCGGCCGTAGCGCTCGAGCTCGATGTCCTCGAGCGACTTGCCCTCGGTGTTCGGTGCCCAGATCGTGCCGATGAGCAGCGCCGCGACGAGCAGGCCGAGGATGATCACGCCCAGTCCGCCGAGTCCGAGTCCCGACAGCAGGACGGGGAAGACGAGGCTCAGGAGGCCGACCATGACGCGGGCGAGCATGAAGAGCACGCCCTGGGCGCTCGCGCGGTAACGGGTGGCGAACAGCTCGGCCGTCCACAGGCCGTAGAACGCCTGTGCCCCGACGCCGGCGGAGACACCCCATGCGACGGCGAAGAACAGCAGCGAGAACAGGCCCGGGGGAGCGTAGATCAGCACGGCCCACGCCACGACGCCGAGCGCCGCACCAGCGAGGTAGAGCCACTTGCGGCGCACCCGGTCGCCGAAGCGCATGAAGCCGAAGAAGGTCGCCGCGGCGGTGAGGCTCCAGACGAGCACCTGCAGCAGGTTCTGCTGCATCGGGTCGTGCAGGCCCGCGGCGTCGTAGACCCGCGGCTGGAAGATGCCGGCCTGGCCGGCGACGGTGTTCCAGAGGCCGTAGACGCCGATGAGGAAGGCGAGAGCGCCCCAGTTCTTCGGCTCTTTGAGCAGGCCGACGATGCCGGAGAAGAACGACGGGCGCTCGCCCGCGACGAGCGCGGCCTCGCGCTGGCTCTTCCACCGGCGCGACTCGGGGAGTCCGCGGCGCACCCACCACGTCACCGCGGCGATGACGAAGAGGTGGAAGAAGATCAGGCGCGAGCCGAGCAGGCCGAGCGGGCCGACGATGACGGCGAGGAGGAACCCGACCGCGGGGCCGATCGACCAGGCGAGCTGCGCCGTGCCCACGTGCGCGGCACGGTGCTCGTTGGGCGCCTCCTCGGCGATGTAGGTCCACGACGCGGGAACGCCCGCGCCGACGGCGATGCCCATGAGGATGACGCCGACGAGCAGAAGCGCGAGGTTCGGCGCGAACGTCACGGCGAGAGCGCCGAGCATGAACACGATCAGGTCGTAGGTGTAGATGAACTTCCGGCCCAGCCGGTCGCACAGCGGGCCGCCGATCGCGGCGCCGATCGCCGCGCCGAAGGCGTTGGCCGACAGGGCGGCGACGATGCCGACGACGCCGTCGTCGAAGCCGAAGGCCTCCTGCCACAGCGTCAGGCTCGTGGCGAGCGCGATGATCGCGCCGGCCTCGATGTAGTTCGACATGGCGACGGCGATGGTCGCCTTCCACGCGCTCAGGGGGCGCCGGGTGCGGGTCGTGCTCATGCGCCCCACCCCGCCTGGGTGCCGCCGACGCGGTCGGCTTCGATCTTCTCCTGATAGCCGGATGCCGCGTACGCGGCCATCGGGTCGGCGGGAAGCCCCCGCGACTCGCGCCACTCGGCCAGGGCCGGCCGCACGTCGGTGTAGAAGGCGTCCATGAACACCGCCTGCGCCCCGAGCACGTCGTTCGCGGTGCGGGCGGCGGCGAGGGCGTCGGCGTCGATGAGCAATGCGCGGGCGGTCATCTCCTGGACGTTGAGCACCGAGCGGATCTGCCCGGGGATCTTCGCCTCGATGTTGTGGCACTGGTCGAGCATGAAGACCACGTCGGGGTTGTCGAAGCCGCCGCCGCGCAGCACCTCGACGAGGATGCGGAACAGCTGGAACGGGTCGGCCGCGCCCACGATGAGGTCGTCGTCGGCGTAGAAGCGCGAGTTGAAGTCGAACGAGCCGAGCTTGCCGAGGCGCAGCAGCTGCATGACGATGAACTCGATGTTCGTGCCGGGGGCGTGGTGCCCGGTGTCGAGGCACACCATCGCGCGCTCGCCGAGGGCCGCCACCTGCACGTAGCTCGTCCCCCAGTCGGGGACGTCGGTGTGGTAGAACGACGGCTCGAAGAACTTGTACTCCAGCACGAGGCGCTGCTCGCCCGTGAGGCGGTCGTAGATCCGCTGCAGCGAGTCGGCCAGGCGGTCCTGGCGTGCGCGCATGTCGTTCTGCCCGGGGTAGTTCGACCCCTCGGCGAGCCAGATCTTCAGGTCGCGCGAGCCCGTGGCATCCATCACGTCGATGCACTCGAGGTGGTGGTCGATGGCCTTGCGGCGGATCGCGTCGTCCTCGTGGGTGAGGGCGCCGAACTTGTAGTCCTCGTCCTGGAACGTGTTGGAGTTGATCGTGCCGAGCGCGACGCCCAGATCCTCGGCGTGGCGGCGCAGGGCGCCGAAGTCGTCGACCTTGTCCCACGGGATGTGCAGGGCGACGGCGGGGGCGAGGCCCGTCACGCGGTTGACCTCGGCGGCATCCGCGATCTTCTCGAACGGATCGCGGGGCGTGCCGGCGGTGGGGAAGACCCGGAACCGGGTGCCGGAATTGCCGAACGCCCAGCTGGGCAGCTCGATGCCCTGGCGCTCGAGCAGGGCGAAATGGTCGGGGGAGAGGGTGCTCACGATGCGTCGTCGCTTTCGTCGGGGTTTTCGGTGGATGTCGTGGCGGCCGTGTCGGTGACGGCCGCGGCGGTGGTCGCCGCCGCGAGTTGGTCGTGCAGGTTGAAGACCTCGGTCAGGGGTGTGGCGGCCTGGTCAGGGCGGCCTTCGAGCCCGACGAAGAAGCGCGCCATCTCGGCCTCCCAGCGGGCGGCGACGGGCGACGCGGCGAGGTAGGCCTGAGCCGCTGCATCGTCGTCGACCTCGTAGTAGCCGATGAGTCGTCCGCCCTCGCCGAGGAACAGCGAGTAGTTGCGACGGCCGGATGCCGCGATCTCCGCCAGCATCTCGGGCCAGACAGGGGTATGCCGGGCGATGTACTCATCGAGCAGGTCCGGACGGATCTGCAACGAGAAGCAGACCCGGTGGGCAGATGCACTCGTCATCGAGGCTCCTTGGTGAGCGGTTGTGAATCGTTTCACGAGCGTAGCGGGTTGTTCGCGGGAGCACAAACGGCAAGCGCTTACCCACATCCTGCCGTTGCCGTCGTGCTCGCGCTACGGTGGTGTGCATGGCAGTGAGCGTGCGGGATGTCGCGGTCGCGGCATCCGTTTCGGTGGGGACCGTCTCGAACGTCCTCAACAACCCGACGCGCGTGTCGCCCGAGATGGTCGCGCGCGTGCAGCAGGCCATCGCCGATCTGGGATTCGTCCGCAACGATGCGGCGCGGCAGCTGCGGGCCGGGCGGAGCCGATCGATCGGTCTCGTGGTGCTCGACATCGGCAACCCGTTCTTCGCCGAGGTCGCACGGGGCGCGGAGGAGCGTGCGGCCGAGAGCGGCATGGCGGTGCTGCTCAGCACGAGCGACGAGAAGCCCGAGCGCGAGTCGGCGTACCTCGACCTCTTCCGCGAGCAGCGTGTCAACGGCGTGCTCGTGACTCCCGCAAGCGATGACCTCGAACGGCTGCGCGGGCTGCAGGCGGCGGGTGTGCCCGTCGTCCTCGTCGACCGCGAGGTACCCGACGACGTCTTCGCCTCGGTCTCGGTCGACGACGTCGAGGGCGGCTACCTCGCCGTGTCGCATCTCTTGGCGCGCGGGCGCCGGCATATCGCTTTCGTCCGCGGGCCGGTGTCGATCCGTCAGGTCGCCGATCGTCTCGAGGGTGCGCGGCGTGCGGTGGCCGAGGTCGCCGACGCACGGCTGGAGGAGATCGCCGTGCCCGCCCTGTCGGTGCTGCACGGCCGCGCCGCCGGGGAGCAGCTGCGCGAGCGCCGCGGAGAGGACCGCGTCGATGCCGTGTTCGCCGCGAACGATCTGCTCGCCGTCGGCGTGCTGCAGGCCTTCGCGGTCCTCGGGCGCCTGAGGGTGCCCGAGGAGGTCGCCCTGATCGGCTACGACGACATCGACTTCGCGTCGGCCACCGTCGTGCCGCTCAGCTCGATCCGCCAGCCCGCGCACGAGATCGGATACCGCGCCGTCGACCTCCTGTTGCGCGGCCTCGACGATCCCGGCGGCGAGCACGAGCGCCGCGTGCGCTTCCGTCCCGAGCTCGTCGTCCGCGACTCCACCGCCTGACCCCCCGGTATCCCCC
>NZ_NHRF01000070.1:0-453 GCF_002204305.1 Microbacterium sp. AISO3
AGCATGTATACCTTGATGTAAATAGGTGCTAATTCATCCACAATCAAAGTCCGAATGCGCTGCCAAACCAAAGTAGACCATTTTTGTAAGCGCTCCTGCATGTCATGTGCGCTCATTTTATTGTTACGAGCAGAATACAGGGGAATTTCATTACTTGATGAAATCAAAGGTGGCTGTGTTTCGCCAAGCTCCTTTCCAATAGAAAATAGATCTAGCGTTGTATTGGTGCGATCCGTTAGTACATCTGTCAAGTCATTCAACAAATTTTGCATGACGATGTTCAACAAGCCTAGGGAACATGCCGCTTGCAGTGCAGCACCAAGCAAACTAGGCGAGAGATTTCGCAATCCACATAAGAGCAAGTTTTCGATTTGCTCACGAAGCATTGTTTTCATTGGATGTATTTGGGACACATATGGTTTCACGATGTCCAAGTCCAAGACACCCTGTGTT